>NZ_PIJG01000016.1:0-52344 GCF_002809955.1 Geobacillus sp. Manikaran-105 | reverse complement strand
GGCCACGTAAATCCATTCGTCTTCGATTTTGGCCTGCTTCAGCTGTTCATGGACACGAGACAGCACCTCGGGATTCCATGTTTTATCGGGCAGGTTGCCGTCGTGCACATCGCCGTAAAACGGGATGCCGTCCTCGTTGCCGACCAGTCCGAAGCCGATCTGTTTTTGCCAACGATGATGGCGGTTATAGCCATGTGTGATCTGCAAAGCCTCTAATGAGGCCGATTCATACGCGCCGTAAACCGTCTTGTCCGTCGTATCGGCGTGAAAGGCTCGGAGGGAAAGGCCTTCTTTGCGATAAATGTGAATCAAGCAAGTGCTGATGACGTTGTGAATGCCAGCCTCATACAGGCGATCGAGATGACGAGCCAAGGCATCGTCGTTCAACCAGGAAGGTTGGAGACCGGGACGGATGAGTTTCTCTAGAAGGCCGGTGAAAAACGGTTGTCACGAGCAAATCAGCGGCATTTCGCCAAAAAAGAAGGCTGATTTCGCAAGGTTTTTCTAATTGAGAAATATCTGGAACTAGCAGCATTTTGTACTAAATCACCAGCCTCCTAGATCGATCTCCTGAGCCCATCGTTCTAAGTGAACCAGGGCTTGCCGGCCGTCAAATAGATTGTAAAGGATGGCCTGAACGGCATCGCTGACTCGTGTTTGGCACTGTGGATCGACGGGTACAAGATGGTCAATCAAGTGGGGGATGTCCAGTTTTTTGACTAGAACACTTATTATATTCAAATAATCATTACGATAGACCCCTTTGACTTTCACATTCATGAGAGAAAAACTCCTTTACATTCCTTGTGTGTCAAGGATTCATTCGACATCGGAATGAAAAAATCCTCCCGATTTTCGTCGGAAGGGTGCGAAATGTGAGATATAAAATGAACAAAGCCGGGCATTCGCTCCGGCCTCATTTTTATGATTTTCGTGAAAACGGCAAACGCCAGTTGTCCGCTCACGGTTCGCTCCCCGTTCAAGCTGCTTACTGTTTCGTTTTGAGTTTTTGCAAAAACTCGATCCGTTGCTGTTTGCGGAAATGTTCTTTCACCATGTAGGCGACGCCGAGCTGTTCGTTCGAACGCGTCACCCAGTCGGCCGCCCGCTTCACCTCAAGCGGCGCGTTCCCCATGGCGACGCCGAGCCCAGCCGCTTCAATCGCCGGCAAATCGTCAAGGCCGTCGCCAATGACAACCGTTTCTTTCAACGACACGCCGATATGTTGAGCCAGCCGGCGCAGCCCGGCTAGTTTAGACACTCCTTGCGGGACAATTTCCATTTTTCCGTTTGGCTGCATAATCATATCAATGGACGGAATCGATTTCGTCAATAAAGCGGCCGCTGCATCCCTCTCTTCGTCTGTAGCAAAATATACATCAATTTTCGGCACAGCGATCGGTTCGTCGATCAGCACATCGCCAAGTGAATCGACAAATTGGGTCGGATAGAAAAACGGGTCGCTTGAGGAGAGAACCGTTTGCACGACAAGGTTTTTCTTCACTTTCTTCCGATTGCCGAGCGAATACCGCTCATGCATGAGGCGGATGTTGCAGTTGAAATTTTCCAAAATTTGCACAATATTAAACGTCCGCTCCTCAGGGATCACGGCGTCAAACAGCTTGTCATCAAGCGTTCTGGCGATCATCGCTCCCTGAAATGCGATGAGCATCCCGTCAAGCCGCAGCGCTTTCGCCACTTTGCGGGCGGAAAGCAAATTGCGGCTGGTCATTAACGTCACATAAACCCCTTTTCGCTTCACATAGTCGACCGCCTCCTTCGTCTCGCGCGGCAGGCGGCCGTTGTTTTTTAAAATCGTTCCGTCAATGTTGAGCGCCAACAGCTTATACACGGCTGTCTCCCCCTTTTGTCCGTCTCAACCTCTCTTGCCGCCGCCAGCAAGCTGGGGGCGGCTTTGCATTCCTTATCATTTTTATGACTATGACGAAACGGACAAAAAAAGAACACCCGACCGGGTGTTTTTCCTACCTTCCTTCCATAAATGAACGGTGCAGCTCTTCAAGCGGCTTCATGGCGATTTGTTGCACTTCCGCGATCGTCATGCTCATTCGCTGCTCGAGCGCCATCAGACGGGCCAGTTTCTCATTTTGCTGGGCAAGCGCCATCGCCTTTTGCGCCTGTTCAATTTCATCCGGCAAAATAGCGGCTCCACGCATTTGTTTTTCGTGCAGCCGAAGCTGAATGTCACGGAAGTTAGCAAATAGCCGATAGGCGGTGTCGTCGTGTCGGACATGATCGTACGCCTGTTTCAGCTGCTGAAACGGCTCGCTCGCCCGGATCGCCTGTTCAAGCTGTCTTGCGAGCGCACGAAGAGATTCGGACATAAGAAGAAGCCTCCCACTTCAATATCGTTTACGTTCTAGCGTATGCGCCAGTCGGCGGTCATATGACTCGCTGCTACAACCATAGGCCGATCATGCCCTGGACGGCGCCGATCATTGCACCAAGCACAGCGCCTAAATAGGTGATCATCTTCAGCTCGCGTCGGGCGATGGCCAAAATGATCGCCTCCAGCCTTCGGAGCGAAAACGATTCGACTTGATCACGAACGACATCTGCCAATCCAAGCTGCGCCACAACCGACTCCATCTGATCGCCGAGCAGGCGGACAGCAGCGGCAGCCGCCTGCGGAACGAACCGGTCGAGTACGTCCTGTTCATATGGCGCAAGAAGATCGGCGAGCGGGCGGTGCAGCCAGCCGCTTCCCCGGACGAGGCCGCGGGCTGCGGCCTGCACCGCCTCGCTCATGCGTCTTCGTCCGACCATCTCCTCCACCGTTGCCAGCGGATAGTCGATCCATTTGTTCCATTCTGTCCAAAGGAGGCGGGCGATCGCCGCCCTTGTGCCGGCATGGCGCAAAAATTTGCCGATTTCCGGCTGCACTTTATCCACTAAATTGACATTGCCAAGCAGCATTTGCAGCACGCCCCCGACCATTCCCCGCTCTTGAAAAAAGCGTTGGATCATGCCGGAAAGCTGTTGTTTTCCTTCTACGCTGCTGAAATACTCGAGCGCCCGGTCGGCCAAGTAGCCGGCCAGCTGCTCGATGCGCGCTTCCATCGTTTCCTTCAACTCAAGCGGCAGTATATCACGAATCGGCCGCGTGCGCCACGTTTGGCTCCATCGCTCATACGCCTGCGCGGCTTGTCCGGCCGCCAACGCCTCAAGACGCTCATCCGGAGAACGAATGCCGAGGCGCTCAAGCAACTGCGCCGGCGTCTCCCGGCGCGCCAGCCACCGTTTCAGCCACTTCCGTCCTTCCTCGACCACCCCCGCCATGAAGGCTGAATCGTTGAGCTTGCGCCGGAGCCCTTCCGGCGTCACCAAATGCTCGACAACCGTTTTCCCAAGCTGTTCCGCCAGTTCCCGCCTCCGTTTTGGAATCAAGCCGGGCGTAAACGGCAGCCGTTTCCCAAACAAGTACATCGGCTCGTGCGGGCGGAATAACATGACAATGGCGATCAAATTCGTCACCCCGCCGATAAGCGCTCCAACCGCCACCATAAACGACAAATAAATGAACGTCCCCATCGCCTTCCCCTTTCATCCGTGCCGCTGTCACCAAACAGCGGCTCTCATCATACGATACGATATAAACGTTTGCCTAATTGTTCATTATAGAACTTGCCTGACAAATGCGCAAATGAGGGACTGCGATGAGCAACCAACGAACCGTTGCCGTATTGACTGAAATAAAGGAAGACCGGGAACGGGCCTCTTTTGGCTCCATCCACCTTTTTTGTGAGGAATTGGCAAAATATGGAGAAACGCACGGCCTTTTTGTTTATGTCACATCGCCGTCACTCTATTTGCAGCACACCGGATATCGGTTAACCGGCAGCGAATGGATCAAGGGGGACGTGCCGCGGGCGAACGTCGTCTACAACCGCCTTCACTCCCGCAAGTCTGAATATGCGCCTGCCTTTCAGCAGCTGCTCGCCCGGCTTGACGAGGAAGACGGGGCGATGTTCAACCGCCGCTTTTTGCATAAATGGGAGGTGCACCGTTATTTGGAGCGGCATGAGTACTTGCATCCGTACTTGCCGAAAACGGCGCTGTGGGACGGCCAAGACTCACTCGAGGCGTTTCTCGCCGCCTTCCCGTCCGTCTTTCTCAAGCCTGTGCACGGAAGCCAAGGGCGGGGGATTTTCCGCATTGAATGCACCGATGAAGGAATTTGTCTCCGCCGTTCCACCTCTTCGTCATCGGCGCTATACCGCTCGGTTGCCGCGGCCGTTTCTGCCTTGCAGCCACAAATCCGGACGCCGATGATCATCCAGCAAGGCCTTGAACTTCAAACGCTTGACGGCCGCCCTGTCGATTTTCGCCTTCTTTGCCATCGCATCCGCCACAACGATTGGCGCGTCACGTCAGCGGTCGCCCGCGCGGCCCCTCCCGAGCAGTTTGTTGCCAATCTCGCCCGCGGCGGGGAGATGCTGCCTATCAGCACCGTTTTGCGCCAATGGTATACGAAAACAGACGCCTTTCAACAAAAACAGTTGTTGAAAGAAATTGCGCTTGAAGCGGCGGCCGTCTTGGCCGTTGAAGCAGAGGGGCTGTATGGGGAGCTCGGCATTGATCTGGCGATCGATAGGAACGGACGGCCATGGATCATCGAAGTGAATACAAAACCGTCCAAACAGGCGGAAATGACGTTTTCTCAACAAACGGTGCGCCCATCCGCGAAAGCCGTGATTGATTATTGCCTGACATTGATGGAAGAAAAGGAGTGAACGACATTGATTTCACTCGGTTTTGTCACCCTTGATGAGCAACAGGAAAGCGCGTACTGCACCGAGGTAGCCCGCCGCGCCAAGCAGTATGGCATTTCCATATACCGTTTTTCGCCGCTGGCGATCGACCCGCGAACGGAAAATGTCCGCGGTGTCGTCTTTGATGACAAAAGTGGGGAATGGACCGATGCCGTCTTTCCCATTCCGCCGTTTTTGTACGACCGTTGCTTTTACGGCCACGACGACCGTTCCAAAAAAGCGAAACCGATTATGCATTGGCTGAAGCAACGCCCGGATGTCACGTTTTTAGGCTATGGCCTGCCCGGCAAGTGGAGCGTCTATGAGACGCTTTCCGCCCATCCGCTGTTGTCGGCATATGTGCCGCCGACCGTCCGTCTTGAGCGCGCCGATCACGTGCTTGATCTCCTTCGCCATGAACAAGCCATCGTCGCCAAACCGGTGCACGGCTCTGGCGGACGCGGCATTTATATTATCCAAAAGAAAGGGAAGACATTGTCCGTTCAAGACGGGTGCGGCCAAGAGCGGGCCGTGATCACCCGCCGAAACGAACTTGAACAATTCGTCGCTTCCTTGCAGCGCCGGGACGGCTATGCGCTTCAACCGCTTCTCTCCCTCTCCACCGAGGTAAGAGAACCGTTCGACCTTCGCTTTCTGCTGCAAAAAGATGAAACCGGACGCTGGGTTGAACGGGTGCGGGCTGTGCGCATCGGACGCCCTGGAACGTGGGTGGCCAATCTCCGTGCTGGTGCAGACATGCGCCCGTTCGCTGACTGGTTCGACCACCTTCCTTCTTCGAAACGCATCTTAGTACTGGATGGCATTGACACGATCATCCGTACGTTGCCGGCTTATATGGACAATGAACTCGGTCCGCTGTTTGAAATCGGTCTGGATCTCGGCGTTGCTGACAACGGAGCGGTTTGGATTTTGGACGTCAATTCCAAGCCGGGAAGGAAAATCATCAGCCTTCTTCCGCCAGAGCAGCAAAACGATATTTACGAAGCGCCGCTTCGGTATTGCCGGTTTTTGGCGAGCGAGGTGGCCAACCGATGATCTATCCATTGGTCATTGATGACAACGAGTCCAATACAGTTATCCTTCCCTCCTCACTGAAAGCGGACGGACGAACAGCCGTTGCCTTTGGCAGCTTCCTCGCTCCGTGCACGATCATCTCATCTTCCGGACCGTCCGACAGCATCATCGTCGCCGGCGATGTCGCCCAGCGTCTGTTGATCCCGTTTGCCGCTAAGGTGCACGTGTTTTTGACTGACGAAGCCGTCCATATCGGACCGCTCGTCGGCGTTTTCACCGCTGGATTTACCAAGTCGCCCCATCGTCCGGTCGGAGGGCGCAGTTTTTTCTTCGCCAAACTGTTAGCGCAAGAAAAACAAGTCGGCGGGTTCGCCTTCTTGTTTGGCCTTCCTCATATCGACTGGGAGCATGGAACGGTCAACGGCTATTTTTACACGGAACGCGGTTGGGAACGGCATACGGTTCCGTTGCCGACGGTGATTTACAACCGCCTGCCGAACCGGCGCATTGAAAATGACGACATGTTCCAAACCGTGACGAAAACGCTGCAGACCGCCTATGGCATTCCAGTGTTCAACGGGCGCTTTTTCAATAAATGGGAGGTGTACCGCCGGCTTGCCGTCCATCGCGACGCACGGCCATATTTGCCGGAAACCTCCGCCTATGTCACGCGGCAGACGATCGAACAGTTTCTCAACCGGTATACGGGAGCGTATGTGAAACCGGCTGATGGCAGCCTCGGGCGCGGCATTTACCATTTGGTGAAAAAAAAGGATGCATACGAATGCCGCTTTCGTGACGAACACGGCGAAACGAAAACAACGCTGTTTCCGACCGCCATGGCGCTATGGCATCATTTGCTCGCCCACGCCCCGCTTCATCGTTACGTCATTCAGCAAGCCGTCCCGCTCATCACCATCAACGGACGGCCGACAGATTTCCGCGTCCATACGAACAAAAATGAAAACGGCCAATGGCAAGTAAGCGCCGTCGCCGCCAAAATAGCCGGGCGGCAAAGCATTACGACCCATATGAACAGCGGCGGCATGGTCAAAACATTGGAAGAAATTTTTCCAAACACCGCCAAGCGCGAAACGGTGCTCGCCCGCCTCCGCGACGCCGCCTTGACACTTAGCCGTTGCCTCGATGAAACATCAGACACGTTAATTGGCGAAATCGGTTTTGATTTTGGGGTAGATGAGCAGGGGAACATTTGGATGTTTGAAGCCAATTCCAAACCGGGGCGCTCCATCTTTAAACACCCGGGCCTCAAGGAGGCTGATGAGCGGACGGCGCTGCTGCCGCTTGCCTATGCGGTCCATCTAAGCAAAACGGCCATCATCGATCCAGAGGCGTTTGGACTATGATCACGATCGGTTACCGGCGCGACGCCAATGAATGGGTGAGCAGGCGGCCGGACGGCTTCTATCGGTTCGGCCGCGGCGAGCTTGCCGCCGCCGCCTCCCTCCCCGATCTTACCTTTGCGGTCAACGAGCAAAACGGGCGGGTCGGGCCGCTTGTCGGCATATTGGTGAGCAAATCATCCATTTCGGCTTTGCTTGGCGGAAGGAAACCATGGGTGGAGACCGTCATACGCTCGCTTCATGCCGATGGCGGCATCGCCATCGTCAGCACCGCGGCCGGCATTGGCGAGAACATGGTCTCCGGTTATGTATTCGCCCCGGCGCTCGAACGGTTTGTCGAATCGTCCACTCCGTTGCCGGACGTCGTCTACAACCGAGTCAAAAGCCGGGAAGAAGAACAGAGCAAGCCGTTTCAAACAGCAGCCGCCCGGCTTGCCTCCCATGGCATCCCGCTCGTCAACCGCTCTTTTTTCCGCAAATCGGACGTTTGCCGCGCGCTGCAGACGGACCGCCGTCTTTGGCCTCACCTGCTGCCAACGGCGCCGGTCCGTTCGTTGGCTGATGTTCACTCTTGGCTCCATCAATACGGCTGTATTTACTTGAAACGAGACGACGGGGCAAGGGGGAGCGGATTGCTCCGTCTCACCGCCTCGCCTGGGGCGGGAGCCATATGCGAATCCCCCCGCGGCCAAAAACGGGTAAGGTCGCTCGACGAGCTAGAGCCGCTTGTCCAATCCCATCGTTATATTGTTCAAGCAGCCGCCTGTACAGACACATGGAACGGGCGCCGTTACGATTTGCGCGTGCTCGCCCACTGGCAGCGCCATCGCCATACGATCACCGGCGTCGGCGTCCGCCTCGCCGGCCCTCGGTCGTTGACAACCCATGTATTTCACGGCGGAACGATCCTTCCGTATTCGGAAATTCAAAGCCGCATTGATGAACAGGCGCTCGAGCGCCTCATCGCCTGGAGCGGCGAACGCCTCAACGAGCAGTTCGGCCTTGTCGGCGAATTTTCTGCCGACATCGGCGTCGGAAAACAGCAGGAGCTTTACATTTATGAAATAAACGCCAAACCGATGGCTTTTGACGAGCCGGATATTGAAGCACGTCGGCTTCAGCGGCTCAATCGACTGTTTGCCGAACTAGCTCATCTTGCGCCATAGCAAAAAATTCTTTGCTATAACGAAGCGCCTGCTGCAGCACACCGTCTGCCGCCTGCCGGACGGCTCCGCTTAAACGCTGACTTACTTGTCGGCACAGCTTCGCTTTTTTCCACTCATCGGCGGTCAGCGCTTGCAGCAACTCGAAGCGGCCAGCGCTGGCCGCTTCTTGCTGTTTCTTTCTCTCACCCCAGCCTGCACCGGTCATCAAATGGTGAACATACTGCCAAAGTTGACGTTGTCGCTGAACCTCGGCGAAATACGTTTCCCATGTTTGCCCGTCTTCTTCAAGCGCTGCCAACTGACGAGCTTTTTCTTCAGCCGCAGCGGTCGTTTCCAGCAATTGTTTGATCACAGCAACCACCCTATTTCCCTCCTTCTTGCCAGTCCTCTTTCATCCATATGAGCGAAGCGGATAGTCTATGCCTGTTTCGGACAAACTAGGAAAAAACGATGAGGAAGGAGTGAAACCATGGAGCGGAACGAAGCGGGGCGCCAAGACGCCTTATATGAGGGGCGCGATGAATATTACATGGATATTGACCGCATGATTAATGAAGGGATGGCTGGCGGCGTCGTGCACGGCCGCGGCGATGAGGTCAACATCGAAGAAGCGCGCGACCTGGTCAAAGAAGAACCGCCATACGACGCCGGCGAGTAAACGGAGCCGATTTTCCTGTCCACCAGGAAAATCGGCCTTTCTGTTATAATGAATGAAAAAAGGTAGAAAAGGGGGCGCCGTGATGTTAAAAGAGCTCGAATCACTTTATAAAGGGGACATTATCATCAACGGTCAACCGGCCGATCCCGAGGCGTACGAATGGTTTTACACCGCCGAGGGCGATGAGGTGGGCATCGCCAAAGAGCGGTTGACGGAACGAGAGCGGCAGCTGTTGGCGCTGTTATTGACCCCAGCCAACCGCCGGCGGGAGCCGGAAAGCGAAGAAGAACGGGCGTGGAAACAATGGATGGCCACCGGCCGCCCCGACGCTCCTGCGATGCTCTCTGCCCCATACTGCCGGTTCATTCATTTTCTCGTCAATCGCCCGATCGCCAACAAACAGGAATTTGCCGAAACGATCCACAACCTATTTGCCTCGCGGGTGCTGATCGTTTGGAATGAAGACAAGCGCGGGCTACTGATTGAGGCCAAACAAAAACGGACGGCCGAGCCGCTCTTGCTGGCCGAAATGGCGGATGCGCTCGCCGCCGATTTTTATGCGACGATGCATTTGCTGATCGGCCCCGTTCGCCCGGTGAACGGGGAGCTGTACGAGTCGTTCCTTCTCGAGCAGCAATGTTTTGCCGCCGCCCGGCGCTTTTGGCCGAAACAGACGGTGTACGAATGGGAGGACGTCATTCCGCTTCCACTCCTTGAAAGCGCAGCGGGCGACGGCAAGACAGGGCAAATTTTATCGTTTCTCGATGGGCTGGGCGAAGAGGAAGTGCGCGCCATGGAAACATTTTTAGAGTGCAATTTAAACGTCTCCATGGCGGCGAAAAAACTATATATGCACCGCAATAGCTTGCAATATCGGATCGACAAATGGGCCGAGCAAACCGGCATTGACATCAAGCGGTTTAAAGGCGCCGCGGCTGCCTATTTGGCTATTTTGCACCAACGCCGTGCGTAGCAGCGGACGCTTCCCCGTCATGTTGCCGAAAACGGGCGGCTTTTTTTTGTGCACCTTGTCCATTTACGAATATTTACATTCATCTATATAATATGAGTGTGAGAAAACGATTTCAATACAGGGGGATTCGTGATGGCGGAACTCGTGTTGGATCATGTGTATAAGATTTACGATAACAACGTCACGGCTGTAAAAGATTTTAACTTACATATTCAAGATAAGGAATTCATCGTCTTTGTCGGTCCGTCCGGCTGCGGCAAGTCGACAACATTGCGGATGATTGCAGGCCTGGAGGAAATTTCTAAAGGCGATCTCTACATCGATGGAAAACGAGTGAACGATGTACCGCCCAAAGACCGCGATATTGCCATGGTATTCCAAAACTACGCCCTTTATCCGCATATGAGCGTCTATGACAACATGGCGTTCGGTTTAAAACTGCGCAAATTCCCGAAAGCGGAAATTGACAAACGCGTCCGCGAGGCGGCGCGCATTCTTGGGCTCGAGCAATATTTGGACCGCAAACCGAAGGCGCTCTCCGGCGGACAGCGGCAGCGCGTAGCATTGGGACGCGCCATCGTCCGCGATGCGAAAGTGTTTTTAATGGACGAACCGCTTTCAAACTTGGACGCCAAATTACGCGTGCAAATGCGCTCGGAAATCGCCAAACTCCATCAGCGTCTTGAAACGACAACGATTTACGTCACCCATGACCAAACGGAAGCGATGACGATGGCCACCCGCCTCGTCGTCATGAAAGACGGCGTCATCCAGCAAGTCGGAACGCCGCGCGAAGTGTATGAGAAACCGGAAAACATCTTCGTCGGCGGCTTTATCGGCTCGCCAGCGATGAACTTTATTAGAGGAACGCTGCAAGACGGCAAGTTTGTCGTCGGCCAGACGACATTCGGCGTGCCAGAAGGGAAAATGAAAGTGTTGCGTGAGCAAGGGTACGTCGGCAAGGAAGTCATTTTGGGCATCCGTCCGGAAGACATTCATGATGAGCCGCTCTTCTTGGAGGCATCGCCAACGACAAAAATTACCGCGCATGTTGAAGTCGCTGAGCTGCTTGGCGCTGAATCGATGATCTATTTTAGCATCGACAACCAAGAATTGGTCGCTCGCATCGACGCCCGCACGGAAATCAAGCCGGGCCACCGCATCGACCTTGCGCTTGATATGAACAAAGCGCATTTCTTTGACGTCGAGACGGAGCGGCGCATCCGGGCGGCGGATGAGAAGTAAGCTCCCCCCATTGTTTGTATATAGACTCATTCGGCTCTAGCGCATCGCTAGAGCCTATTCTCTAATGAACCGCACCTCCTCCTCCCGGCAGTGCGGGCAATAGAACAGATGGACGCATTCGTGGTTTCGATATGTGTGCGGGTAACCGTCAGCAAGCTTCATCACATCCGCATCCATGTACGGACTGTAGTCATCGAAATAATCCGTCACTTTCCCTTGGTCTTCCATCGGCTGCCGGCAATAGCTGCAATACACCGTCACCCGGCGCAGCCCGTTGCAAAGCGGGCACACATTCATGCTGCTTCCTCCTCTAAGACGCCTCTTACTTTTACATATTTCCTAATGATGGCGTCGATAAAACGTAAAAAATTACCATATTATCGCAGTGAATAACGGGCAAAAAACGTTCCAAACTATGAGTACCGCCAGCGAAACAGGCCGCCTGCCAAAACACTTCCGCTGGCGAACGCAAAAGCAGGTGGGCCGTTGGGTTCAGCCAAGCTTGGCAGCACGCTTCTTCGCGTGCAGCGCTGGTGCAAATCCAGCCAACCCAGCCATCAAAATTTCTAAGGGGAGATGATCAACTATGGCACGCAACAACAACAATAACCAACTGCTCGTCGCTGGTGCCCAACAAGCGATCGACCAAATGAAGTACGAAATCGCCCAAGAATTTGGTGTGAACCTTGGCGCTGACACGACTTCGCGCGCAAACGGTTCGGTCGGCGGGGAAATTACCAAACGCCTTGTAGCGATGGCTCAACAACAACTCGGCGGCCAATTCGGCAACATTCAATAACCGGTTGACAGACAACTTCATAATAGATGGCAAAAGCCCCAGGCAGTCAGCCTGGGGCTCTTCTATATTCATGCGGTCCGAAAGCGCCTAGACGCCCCCCGCCTGCTCGGCGAGCGGTTGCTGGCTCAAGGAAACAAGCACTTTGCGGATGCGACGGTTGTCGACTTGGCGGACGGTCAACGTCAGCGGGCCGTATTGCAACGTTTCGCCGACCGCCGGAATGCGCTCAAACATTTCAAAAATCCAGCCGCCCAACGTATGCGATTCACTTTCCGGCACGTCGATGTTCATCACTTCGCAAAATTCGTCAAGCGGCAGTTCAGCGCTGAATTCAAAACTATGTTCATCGATTTGACGCACGGTTTTTACCGCTTCATCATGCTCATCCCATATTTCGCCGACGATTTGCTCAAGAATATCCTCAAGCGTAATCAAGCCGGCCGTGCCGCCGAACTCGTCAACAACGATCGCCATATGCACTTTGCTTTTTTGCAGCTCCGGCAGCAAATCAGACACTTTCATCGATTCGACGACAAACAGCGGCTGGCGCAACAGCTCGCGGACGCACACGTCACGCTTTTGGACAAGTTCGCTGAAAAAGTCGCTTTCCGACAAAATGCCGATTACGTTGTCAATATCCCCTTCATAGACCGGGATTCGGGAATATTTTTCCTCCAAAAATACATCGCGAATCTCTTCAATCGGCTGGTTGACCTCGACCGCCACCATATCGGCGCGCGGCGTAAAAATTTCTCCGACTAAAATTTCATCAAAATCGAGCGAACGTTGAATCAGCTCTTTTTCCTTGTTGTCGATAACCCCTTCTTCTTCGCTCAGCTCGACCATCACCTTAATATCTTCCTCCGTGACGGCCGGCACAGCCACCCCATTGGCGAATCGCCGGGTCATACGCTCTTTCAGGGCTTGAAACAATGCCGTAATCGGCGCCATGAGCTTCATCAGCCCATAGGCCAGGCCGGCATACCGGATGGCGAGCGGCTCCGCGTACTCTTTCGCCATCGATTTTGGCAAAATTTCACCGAAGACGACAGACAAAACGGTCATGACCGCAATGGCGACAAATAAACCGGTCTGCTCCCCAAGCAGAGAAGCAGCGATCTCGATAAATAGCGCCACCGCGATGATGCCTGTTAGACGGCTGGCCATAGCAAGCGCTAACAATGCACGGTCAAGATGCCCGACCACTGCTTGAAGCCGCTTGTTGTTTGAATGCTCTTCCGCGTAGTGTTTTAACCGGGTTTTGCTGGCGGATGAAAACGCCGCCTCAGCCGATGCAAACAATGCGTTCGCGAGCAAGAAAAGGAAAAACCAACCGAACAACCTTAACGGCCACTCTTCCAACGAATCTTCACACTCCTATCGGAACATGACTATGTTATTCATATCCATTCCTTTCCCAAAACATGCCTGCTGAAGCAAAACTTTCGGCATCGGGCGGAATGAGGCTGCGCGGCTATCGGCAGCCGTTTCCGTTCCTTACCTTAAATATAACAAATTTTTCGCCAACTGACTATAGCTGGCGAGTTGTCCTTCCATATAAATCCAGACAACCAAAAAGAAAAATGCGCCGGATGAACCGAGGCGCATCATGATTCAAGCCAACAGGAACCAATCAAATACACAAGAACAAGCAATGAGGCAATGTTGAATGTCACCGACCACTCGGCCATTCGTCTTCCCCTCCCTTTTCTTCCCCTCTTTCATCGTACCATATTGCCGGCGGGAAAAGCAGGGAGGAGAAGGGTGTCTTTTTGACAGTTTGATGAACAAAACAAGGGCGTCCTCCCATCAATGGACGCCCTTATTTCATTTTCCCTCGTTTCAACCTAAATAGCGGTAATAGATCGCCTTTGCCTCCTGCACGTCTTTCGTGCCGTGCACAAGCGCACGGCCGTCGCGAAAGACAACCAATCGCTTGTCGCCGAGCGAAACGGAGACAAGATACGGGTTCGCTTCCGCTTGAAGCCCTTGGCGGCGAAACAGCTCCGCCAATTCATTCAAGTCGTACTGGCGCGGGGCAGGCGGACGGATTTGCACAGAATCGCGCCCGCACAAGACGGCAGTCTTCGTCCGTTGTTCATAGGAAAGAAACGGATAAGATGGATGACGTCCGCACGTCGGGCAACCGTCCTTTTTCACCCCGTCAATGCGAATGGAGGCGTATTCATTCGTCCAAAGATCAAACGAAACGAGCTTGCCGCGCAGCGCGGCCCAGTCCTCGACTAAAACTTTCAACGCCTCAGCCATCTGATAGCTGACAACCATTTGCACCGCTGGGCTGATAATGCCGGCCGTATCGCACGTCAATCCCCCTTGCGGCACCGTTTCAAGCAAGCAATACAAACAAGGCGTGCGGTTCGGAATGAAGGCGCAGCTTAAACCATAACTGCCGACACAAGCGCCATAAATCCACGGAATGTTGTACTTGTAGGCAACGTCATTGAGGACAAGGCGCGTATCAAAATTATCTGTCGCATCGATCCATAAGTCAGGGCGTTGCTTGAGGGCGATCGTTTCCAATTCTTCTGGGCCGGCGTCGCCGACAATGGCCTCGATCTCAACCTCGCTGTTGATTTGTTCAAGGCGCCGTTTGGCGGCGATCGCCTTCGGCAGCCGCTCTTTCGCATCCGCTTCGCTGTACAGTTGCTGGCGTTGCAAATTGCTCCATTCGACATAATCGCGGTCAATGATTGTCAATTTGCCGATGCCGGCGCGAACGAGCGCTTCGGCGTTGCCTGTGCCGAGCGCTCCGGCGCCGACTAACACGACATGCTTTCCCCGTATTTTCTTTTGCCCTTCCTCGCCAATCGGTGCAAATAGTTGCTGCCGGGAATACCGTTCATTCAAACAACACTCATTCCTTCCGTTGGGCTGCTTGCTGACGCGTATCGTTTTTTCGGGATGCGCCCGGCTTCATAACCGAGCCGTCCCGCTTCCACCGCCAGCTTCATCGCTTTTGCCATTTTCACTGGATCGGCCGCGCCGGAAACAGCGGTGTTCAAGAGCACCCCATCCGCGCCAAGCTCCATCGCCAGCGCCGCATCGGCCGGCCCGCCGATGCCGGCATCGACGATCACCGGCACGTTCGCCTGCTCAATGATAAAGCTCAAATTGAGCGGGTTAAGGATGCCTTGCCCAGACCCGATCGGCGATGCCCCCGGCATGATCGCATGGCAGCCAAGCTCCTCTAGCCGCTTCGCCAGCACGACATCATCGGATGTGTACGGCAAGACGATAAACCCTTCCTCAAGCAGCATTTCCGCTGCTTTTAACGTCTCAACCGGGTCGGGAAGAAGCGTTTTGTCGCAGCCGATCACTTCTACTTTTATCATATCACACAATCCGGATGCCTTGGCGAGTCGGGCGATGCGCACCGCTTCTTCGGCCGTTTTCGCCCCGGCGGTGTTCGGCAAAAGCTTATATTTGCTTAAATCGAGCTGCTCTAAAAAGTTCGGCTGCTCCGGGGAAAAGATGTTCATCCGCCGGACGGCGAACGTTAAAATTTCCGCCCCTGATGCTTCCACCGCTTCTTTTTGCACGTCCAAGCTCGGATATTTGCCCGTGCCGAGCAACAGCCGCGAAGAAAATTCATATGGGCCAATTTTCAACATCATCAACCGCCTCCTACAAAATGAACGATTTCCACGCGATCACCATCGCATAGCACCGTCGTCCCATACTCATGTTTTTGGATGATGCGGACATTGACTTCGACGATGCAAAGCTTGTTCTCAAGCCGGAAATGGGCAAGCAAATCGCCCACCGTTTTCACCTCGTCGGGCACGGCGACCGTCTCCCCGTTAATCACTAACGTCATTCCACCCCCACCTTTCCGATATGGCGTGTCAACGAAAATGGCGCAAGATCAAACGCCGTCTCTTTCCGCTCCACTAAGTCGGCGACAAGCAGACCGGTCAATGGGCTGAGCAAAATGCCGTTCCGGTAATGTCCGGCAGCGACAAATATCCCGCGCCGCTCCGGATGCTCGCCTAGATAAGGCAAGCCGTCTTCGGTCTGCGGCCGAATGCCGCTCCATGATGCCACCCATTCCGCCTGTTCGATGTCCGGAACAAGATGGGCGGCGCGGTGAAGCAAGTTCATCACCCCACCGGCCGATACACGTCGATCGAACGTGCCGGGCGTGGACGTCGCTCCGATGAGCAGCCGGTTTCCTGATTTCGGAACGATGTAGCAGCCGTTTTTCGCAAATACAGTCGTTTGCAACAACGGAACCGGGGCGCGCACCATGACGCATTCTCCTTTGACCGGATAAACGGAAAGCGAAAGCCCGACCCGCGCGCCGAGCCGCGCCGCCCAAGCGCCGGAAGCGATGACGACCGCCTCGGCGGCAAACGTCCCGCCTGTTGTGTCTAACACATGCCCACTGCTGTCGGAACGGATGTCGAACACTTCCGTATACTCGTACAGACAAGCGCCGGCGGAGGCGGCGGCATAGGCAAGAGCGGCGGCCAAATCCGGAGCGCTCACTTGCCCATCGCCAGGGATGTACATCGCGCCGGCAAGCGCTTCCGCCGCAAGACGCGGCTCCATTTCAAGCGCCTCCCCTTTCGTGAGCCACTGCACCGGTTCGCCTATGCCCCGCCAAAATGTATAATGGCGATAGAGATCGTCTGCTTCCTCTTCCGTTGTCGCTAGTTTGATCAATCCTTTTTCGACAAGGCCGATATCGATGCCGGTCCTCTCCCTCAGCTCTTCAGCCAAGGCCGGCATGAGAGCTCGGCTTTGCAAGGCAAGCGGCACAAGCGGGCTTGACGTCGAAAACTCGGATTGCGCCCCCAGCATACCGGCCGCCGCGCTTGACGCCCCGCTTCCCATCGTTCCTTTTTCAAAAATGGCGACGCGATGCCGCCGCTTGGCGAGCTCAAAACCGATGGCCGCCCCAATCACCCCGCCGCCGACAACGACGACATCATAATGTGCCCCCATTTTTCCTCTCCCCTCTCACGATTTGCGCCAAACGTCTTGCTTCCACAACCGGATCAGGCGCTAAAAAGACAGCCGATAACACCGCCACTCCCGCGGCACCGGCCTCCATCACCCGGCAGGCGTTGCCGGCGTGAATGCCGCCAATGGCGATGACTGGAATGGACACGGCGGCCGCGATTTCCGCAAGCGAGTCCAGACCGCGCGGCGGCAAACCGGGCTTGCTGTCCGTCGGAAAAATATGGCCATACAAACAAAAGTGAGCGCCATCCTGTTCGGCCTGTTTCGCCTCCTCCGACCCGTGCACCGAGCAACCAACCGTCAAGTCCGGAAACGAACGGCGGACGGCGCGCACCGGCAGGCTGTGATAAGCAAGCTGCACACCTTTGACACCGTAGACAGCGGCGACATCAACCCGGTCATTGACGATGATTTTTTGCGGCGGCACCCCGGCGTAAAGCAGCGCGGCGACAAACTCGGCCACTTCGCGCGCCGTTTTTTCTTTCTCGCGAATGTGAATGGCATCCGCATACGGATGGATACGCGCACAAATGGCCGCGAATTCGTCGGCTGTTTGCCGCCCGGTGGAAATGAAGTGAAGAGCCCCCATCACAATCCCTTTCTTTCTGCCTACCGTACATCATGGACTGAAATATACGGGTAATGGACGCCCGCATAATAAGCGGCAACCAACAACGCAACGGTCAAGACGACAAACCAAATATCGCATTTGCCAAACTTGATTTCATAATAAAACGTACGCTGGCCGCTGTTGGAAAATTGTTTCGCCTCCATCGCCACGGCGATGCGCTGGGCGCGGCGGATGCTTTGTGCCAAAAGTGGGATGGCATAACGCTTCACTTTGCCAAGGCCGCCGCGGTTTGGCACGCCGCGCACTCTCAGCGCATACCGGACCGTTTGAAACTCCTCAATCATGATCGGCAGCAGGCGGACCGCCGCCAAAAAACTGTACGCATACTTCGGTTTCAGCTTCAATTGCTGCATGAGCGAATAAAACAGCTGCACCGGCCGAGTCGTCAAGGAAAAAATCAAGCCTAACAGCCCGAGCGCCAAGGCGCGAAATCCGAGATGCATGCCGCGCCAAAAGCTTTCCGCTGTTACGTGGATGAGCCCCCAGCGAAACCACGTTGTCGTCCCTTCGCCAAACATCATCATCGATGAAGCAGTGGAAACAAAGATCAGGAAAAACGGCAAAAACAGCCAAACAAGCAGCTTTGCTGGATACCCGGTGCCGAAGCAAAACAAAACGAACAGGGCGAGCGACAAATTGATGAGCACGTTCGGGTTATGAATGAACAACACCGCAAAAAAGAGCATGACGAGCACAATGAGCTTCAAACTCGGGTTCGCTTCATAAAGCCATGTCTCACGGCGCTGAATGTCCCAGTTCATCGCCATGTTCCTCCTTCAGCCAATACAGGCTCCACAGCAGCGAGGCGCTCATCGCGAACAAGCGCTCCGTCTTCCACCACCCATCGTCTCGTCGCAAAACGACGGACAATTTGTTCGTCGTGGGTGACCATGATGATCGCCGCCCCTTGCCTGCGGTATGACTCCAACATCGCCAACAACGCAAACGTGTTTTTCGCATCCTGTCCAAATGTCGGCTCATCAAGCAAAAAGAGGCGTTGGCCGGCGACGATCGAAGCAGCCACGCTCAACCGCCGTTTTTGCCCGACTGACAGCTGGTACGGATGCACTTCTTCCTTTCCGTCAAGGCCAAACGCGCTGAGCAGGCGGGTGACCGTCTCATTGATTTCCTCTTCAGGCCGCCCCTCAAGCCGCAGCGAATACGCCAGTTCATCGCGCACAGTATGGGTGACAAATTGAAATTCGGGATTTTGAAACACGAACGCGATATGGCGGTAAAGCGGCTGCCGGAGCTCGATATCCTCCCCGAACAATGTATATTCGCCTTCGGTGCGAATCAGTTGCATCAACCCATGCAAAAGCGTGCTTTTGCCCGCGCCGTTTCGGCCGGTGACGGCGATCCATTCTCCCGCCCGCACAACCGCCTCCGGTACGCTGATTTTCACCTCCCGGCCGCGAAAGCCGCGGAAACGGTGAAGGCGGATCAGCTCCTCGCCTTCCTGCCTTTCCTCCCGGCGCACGATCGGTCCGCATTCCTCCCAAACGTCCGGGTGCCAAATGCCTTCCGCCGTCATGACGTCCTTATATCGGGAAAATACTTCCCTCGCTCCTCCATCGGCGATGATGCACCCGTCGCTGCCAAGCAACACAATCCGGTCGACGAAGTCAAGAACATGGCTGATTTTATGCTCGACGATGACGACCGTTTTGTCCCGGCTCACATCCCGCACCGCCTGCCATACGGCTTTCGTCCCTTCCTCATCGAGCAAAGCCGTCGGCTCATCCAAAAACAAAACATCCGGCTCAAGCGCAAGAACAGAAGCGAGCGCCAACCGCTGCTTCATCCCACCGGAAAGCGTATGAATGTCGGTGTGCGGTTCGATCGCCAACCCGACTTGGTCCAACAGCAAGCGGATGCGGGCGGGCATCTCGCGGCGCGGCACACTTCGATTTTCGAGGGCAAACGCGATTTCCTCATCGGCATACGGCATGCAAAACTGCGTATCCGGATCTTGAAACACATATCCCCATCGTTCCGGCCGCTCAAGGCGCCCGGCTTTCATCGGCACGTCGATCGAGTGGGGAATGATGCCGGCCATCACTTGCAAAAGCGTCGACTTGCCGCATCCAGACGGGCCGAGGAGAAGCACTTTCTCCCCGGCAGCAACGGACAGCGACAAATCGCGGAACAATAAGTCGCTATGCCCGGGAAACTTCAGGCGCAGCTGTTCGATGACAATGGCTTGCTTCATCGGTCATTCCCCTTACCGGTTCAGCGCATCATAGTCCTCTTTGGAAGCCGGCCGCCACATTTGCGTCACCCCGGTTTTCTCAAGCGCCTTGGCCAGCGAAACGGCGAACACGCCGGAGATAAGAACGGCGCCGACAAAACGCGCCAGCAAAAAGAGCGCCATGTTCCACGGGGCGAGCGCCTCGATATATCCTTTGTAAAAGTCCATGATCAGCGAACCGACCGTCGCGCCGACGGCGCTGAGCGACACGACAAACACGTCAAACCGCCGATAGCGGAACGCCGCAAAGACAAGCTCGGCAAACAGCCCTTGTACAACCCCATAAATCAACACCTCAAGCCCCCACTGCGACCCCATCACCAACTCGCCCGATGAAGCCGCGATCTCGGCAAGCAGCGCCACCCCCGGTTTGCGGATCAGCAAATACGCAAGCGACGACGCGATAAACCACATGCCATAAATCAGTTGATCGGCATGAAACCCGAATACTTTCACCACTTCATACAACGGCCCCCACACTTTGTAAATGACGCCGAACACAACGGCAATCACAATCGTCGTTAAAATATCGGCCAGTTTCAACCCTTTCGATGTTGTTCCCATGAAAACTCTTCCTTTCGTGTTGTCGCCGTTTCACCGGCTCTTCACGAGCTCGGCCGATGGCCACCGCTCCAGTCGGTACGCCATCTCCCAAAACTGATACTCATAGTCGCTGCTGATCAAAAAATGCTGTTCCATCCGGCGCCGATCCTCCTCAGTCACGGCAACGGCAATGGCGTCAAGCCGGTCGATCTGCTCCTCAACAAGCGAGCGAAACCAATCGGAGCTGTATGTACTGATCCACTTTTCATAAATCGGATCGTTCGGCCGGCACGTTTTCAGCCGCTCACCGATTTCGTAATACAGCCAATAGCACGGCAAAATCGCGGCAATGACATCGCCCAAATGCCCTTCATACGCCGCCCGGTACATATGCGATGTATACGCGTAAGCCGTCGGCGCCGGCATGAACGCAGCCCGTTCCTCTTCGGTGATGCCAAGCAGTCCGGCAAACGTTTCATGAAGCGACAATTCCGCTTCGCATGTGCTTTGGGCATGGTGCGCCAACCGGGCCGTCGTCGCCAAATCCGGCGATTTCGCCGCCCCGATCGCCTGCACACGGGCAAAATGGCGCAAATAATAGGCATCTTGCATCACGTAATAGCGAAACTTCTCGCGCGCAAGCGTCCCTTGGCCAAGCTCCTGAACAAACGGATGGCGGAAACTCGCCTGCCAGATCGGATCGGCCGCTTGGCGCACGCGCCTTGCAAACGACATTCGTATTCCCCCTTTTTCCAAAATAAAAGCGCCGCCTTCTTTACCGATTCGCGTAAAGAAAGCGGCGCGAGCATACAGATTTTCCAATGCGGCCAAAGCCGGCCTGCAGCTCCTCCACTTCCCTACGCTGGCATTACCCAGATCAGGTGCTAAGGGTCTCAAAGTCACACTTTGATCTCAGCCTGTTTACAGGCCCCCCTAGTGGATGTCTGATCGTGATGAAATTTTCTTTACATTTATCATATCACGGCCGCATCGGTTGTCAACCTTTTTTTCCGGCTGTCATTGCGCCGCGCTCCGCAATTCGCTATGATAAAAGCGCAACGATTGATTACCGGATGGGAGTTGGAACTGATGGCGAAAGTGATCTTGAAGCGGCAGCGAAAAAAACGGCTCGAACAAGGCCATCCGTGGATTTTTCAGAGCGAAGTCGACCGTATCGAGGGTGACATCACACCGGGAGATTTTGTCGATGTCTATAACCATCAAGGGTACTGGTTGGCGAAAGGCTACATCAATCCAGCCTCGCAAATCATCGTCCGGGTGTTGACGCAAAACCCGGATGACGAGCTCGATGAGCGCTTTTTCATCGACCGCATCCGCCGCGCCTGGGCGTATCGCGAACGGATGCTCCCGGGCGTCCGTTCATGCCGCGCCGTCTACGGCGAGGCCGATTTTCTGCCGGGGCTCATCGTCGATAAATATGAGGACGTGCTTGTGGTGCAAATTTTGGCGCTCGGGATGGAAGTGCACAAAGAGTGGATTTTGCGCGGCTTGCTTGACGTGTTCGCTCCAAGGGCCATTTATTTGCGCAACGATGTGTCCGTGCGGGAGCTTGAGGGTCTCAAACAGGAAAAAGGGTTTTGGTACGGGGAAGCGGAGACGGAGATGGAAATCGAGGAGAACGGCGTGAAATACATTGTCGACATTGAAAACGGGCAAAAAACCGGCTTTTTCTTCGACCAGCGGCAAAACCGCGCCGCCCTCCGCCCGCTCATCGGCCCGGAGACGACGGTGCTTGATTGTTTCACCCATACCGGCTCATTTATGCTGAACGCCTGCCTGTACGGAGCGAAGCATGCCACCGCCGTCGACATTTCCGAGCATGCAATTGAGACGGCAAAACGAAATGCGGCCTTAAACGGATTCACAAATGTAGAATTTGTCGTCGCCAACGCATTCGATTACTTGCGCGAAGCGGTGCGAGCCGGCAAACAGTGGGATGTCGTCATCATCGACCCGCCGGCGTTCGCCAAATCGGCCCACGCGGTGCCAAAAGCGCTGCGCGGCTATAAAGACATCAATTTGAACGGGTTAAAACTCGTCAAAGACGGCGGCTTTTTCGTCACGTCGAGCTGTTCGTACCATGTTCGCCCGCACATGTTCCAAGAGATGATCGCCGATGCGGCGTTTGACGCCAAAAAAGTGCTCCGCCAAGTGTACTGGAACGGCGCCGGCTATGACCACCCGAAACTGCTTGCCGCCGATGAAGGCGACTATTTAAAATTTGCCATCTACGAAGTGCACTCGCGGCGCTAAAGAAAAACGCTTAAGGACAAACCTTAAGCGTTTCTTTCTTGCCGCGGATGAAGAGGTTGTTCTTTGCGCAGCACGCTCAAGTAAACGAGCATGGAAACAAGCACCGAACCGGCGGCGGCTACATAAATGCTCGGATAGCCGAACCAGTGGCTGATTTGGCCAAACACCATCGCCCCGATGCCAACGCCTAAATCAAAAAAGGAGAAAAACGTTGCATTCGCCATTCCTTTCCGATGAACAGGGGCCCGCTCAACCGACCACGCCTGCAGCCCTGGCTGCACCATGCCAAAACCGAAGCCATACAATACTGCCGCCAAAAGCAGCGCCCATTCCCCCGGCAGCCAGGCGAGCAGCAGCATCGCAAGCAAAATGAGCCCCGCACCTGGGAGAAAGACAGCCCGATGTCCTTTCCGGTCATACAGCTGGCCGGCGAACGTGCGCGTCACCATCAGGGCGAGCGCATAAAGCAAAAAATACAGCTGCAAACCGCCGATCCCTTTTTGCGCCGTATACAGCGGCAAAAACGAAGCAATGCCGCCGAACGTCACCGTTAAAAAGAAGAGAAGCACGGACGGAACGAGCGCCGTTTTTTCGTAAAGGTCCCACTTGTTCGTCTCATAGCGCGGCCTTCCCTCCACTTTTTTATAGGTGATGGCCGCCGCAAACAATACGGAAGCAACGCCAAGCAGAGCGCAAATCAGAAACAAATGGCTAAACGGAATCATAGCGGCAAGCACAAGCCCAAGCGACGGACCGAAAGCGAGGGCGATGTTTCCTGACAATCCGTAATAACCCATTCCCTCCCCGCGGCGGCTGGCCGGAATGATGTCCGTCGCCACTGTGCCGGACGCCGTTGTCGAAAACCCCCAGCCAATTCCTTGGACGACGCGCATCAAAAAGAGAAGAAGCATGCTGGTGATGACACTGTACGAACCGACCGAAACGACAAAAATGAGCAGCCCAAGCAAAAAGACAAACCGCCGTCCCCGCGTCTCAAGCGCATGGCCGGCAAACGGACGGACGAGAAGTGCGGAAAAAGTGAAAATCCCGACGACAAGGCCGATGAGCTGGTCGTTGCCGCCTAAGTGTTCGACAAACAGCGGCAGTGTCGGCAGCGTCATTTGAAATCCAAGAAAAATGAAAAAGTTGGCCAAGCAAATCAAAATAAAATTGCGCGTCCAAATTTTTTCTTTCTGTTCCGCAACAACTTGCCTTTGTTGCGCATTCATACCGATCCCCCTTGTACGATATGTATTTCGTGTCCCTTAATATTTGTCAGTATAGCATAACTGTATGCTTTCGTTTAACAAAAATGTTTGTCCAGCACGTTTTTTGAAAAAAGCCGCGCAAAGGCGGCTTTTCTCCGGAGCGAGCCTATATATCGGCCGCCCCAAGCGGTGCGGCCGATCGAGTAAAAAAAGCCGCCAATCGGCGGCTTTTTACCATCCTTTCCGTTTCCGCAATGACACAATTTGCGCCGTATGATGCCTGCCATGCCATGCATACAGCGCGGTCAATACGTACAGCGGCATCGGCCGCAACGCTCCTTCCGGTTGGATGAGGCGATGAAAATCGGCTTCTGTCATCGACTCGAGCAGCGTCGTCCACCGTGCATGCAGTCCGTCAAGCAATAAAAGCGACGGTTCAATGGGCAGCGAGCGGGCATCTGCCGTTTTCGCCCATTCGCTTTCCGCAAACGGCTTCACCGTTGGGTCGTCTTCCGTCACTCCCCATTTCGTGCGCAAAAACGCGTTCATGCTTGCATCGGCCAAATGGTGGACGACTTGGGCCACCGTCCAGCCGCCGTCGCGGTACGGCGTGTTGAGCTGCTCATCATTCAAGCCGGAAACAGCGGCCCTTAAGTCGTTCGGCAGCCCGCGGATGGCAGCAATCCACTCTTGCACCTTCCCAGCCTCAAACTGCTGCGGCGCTTGAAACGTTCCGATCGGGTAGCGAATCGGATCGACCGTCCCCATGTTGATCATCTCCCTTCCGTATTCATTCCACACAGAAAGGCAAATTCCTTCTTATTCTTTCCAGATGTATACGCGCGCCTCGTACGGTTTCAGCTTAAAACGCGTCGCATTTTTATGCGGACGGACCGGGTAGTTCGAGAGCGCCAAATCGCTTGACTGAAGGCGGAAGCCGTCATAGCGGTAAAGTGACGGGCGGTCCGACAAGTTGACGACTACAAGCGCGCGATCACGTCCGAGCGTTCTTGTGTACGCGTAAATGGATGGGTGGTTTTCCAAAAGCAGATCGTACGTTCCGTAAACAAACAGCTCGTTCGCTTTCCGAAGCTGAATCATTTGTCGATAAAACGACCATACCGAGTTCGGGTCGCGCCGCTCGGCCTCGACATTGATCGTACGATAGTTTTCGTTCACCTTGATCCATGGCGTACCTGTCGTGAATCCAGCGTTTGGGGCACCAGACCATTGCATCGGGGTGCGCGAGTTGTCGCGCCCGGTTTGCCAAATGATCGTCATCGCTTCCTCATGGGTCCGCCCCTTCGCCCGTTCGAGTTCATACAGGCGAAGAGCGGACACATCACGATAATCACGGATGTCATCGAACCGCACGTTCGTCATCCCGATCTCTTGCCCCTGATAAATGAACGGCGTCCCTTGCATGAAAAAGTAGAGCGCGCCGAGCGCCTTGGCGCTTTCCGCCCAATAGTCGCGGTCATTGCCCCACGTCGAAACGGAGCGGGGCAAATCGTGGTTTTCCAAAAACAACGCATTCCACCCGCGGTTTTCAAGCCCTTTTTGCCATTTCGTCAACGTCCGCTTTAGGCGGCGGACATCGATGGAACCATCCGCACGCCTTTCCCATAGCCCTAGATGCTCAAACTGAAAAATCATATTGAACACGCCGTTTTCTTCCCCGACCCATTGTTCGGCCTCATCAACCGTTACTCCGTTCGCCTCGCCGACCGTCATAATGTCATATCGCGCAAACGTTTGCTCTTTCAACTCTCTTAAATATTCCATAATGCCAGGCTGGTTCATATGCCCGGCAAACGACGGTACATACTTCAGCCCCTTCGGGTTTGGCAAATCGGGAAGACCCGGCTTTTTCTTAATGTGGGAGATCGCGTCGATGCGAAAGCCGTCGATACCTTTATCCAGCCACCAGTTGACCATCTCATAAAGCGCCTGGCGCACCTCACTGTTTTCCCAGTTCAAGTCGGGCTGTTTGACATCAAAAATATGCAGATAATATTGACCCGTCCGCTCGTCATACTGCCATGCCGAGCCGCCGAAAATGCTTTCCCAGTTGTTCGGTTCGCGCCCGTCTTTGCCGTCGCGCCAAATGTACCAGTCGCGCTTCGGATTGTCGCGCGATGACCGCGATTCGATAAACCACGGATGCTCATCACTCGTATGGTTGATGACCAAATCCAAAATGACTTTCAACCCGCGCCGATGGGCTTGGGCAAGCAATTCATCGAAGTCATCCATCGTTCCAAACTCATCCATAATGGCATAATAATCGCTGATGTCATATCCGTTATCGGCGTTCGGCGACCGGTAAATTGGACAAATCCAAACGATGTCGACTCCAAGCTCCACCAAATAATCCAGCTTTTCGATGATGCCGCGAAGATCGCCGATGCCGTCGCCGTTGGCATCCATAAAGCTGCGCGGATAAATTTGATAGGCGACGCCCTCTTTCCACCATGTTTTTTTCAAGGCTGCCTCCCCCTTTGTGCACACGTTTTCACTATCCACTGTACACTACATGACGGCAATATACAACTCTCTTTTTCAAGACTAGCGAAAAAATGATTGACGAATATTTTTAGGCTGTTGTTTTCAATTGCCGCCCGTAAAACAACAGCCGTTTGCCAGACGATCGACATGCTGGCAAACGGCCGATTCGAACGATAATCAACGTTCATTAGCGGTGCGGCCCGCTTCGTAAATTTTCAAGTTATGATAGACGGTTTCAAGCATCGGGGCGTGGATGTCATACTGTTTCGCCAGCTCCAGCAAATACCCTTGCAAATGATCGGCTTCAATCGGCAGCCCTTTTCCCACATGTTCATAGCCAAGCCTAGGCTGGAATGGACAGCGTTTCGATGCAGACGTTGAAAAAAGGAAGAAGGGGCCCCCCTCCTTCCTTTCCAGCCGCTAGCAGCAACGCGACACTTTGCCGCCCTTGGCATTGTAGCGCGCCTCTTGCGCCTCGCAGAAAAACTCTTTCCGCGACTTGATCGGCTCACCCGGATGATGGGTTTTCATATGCTCGACATATTTTTCATAACTCGGCACGCCGACAAGCAAGTCAAGAAACTGCCGGCGATAGGCCAACACAGTTTGCAGCCATTTAGGCATAATGCTTCGCTCCTTCTCCATCGCGCGGCACGTACGGCGCTTCTTTGAGCGGCACATGTTTGTTTTGCAGCACTTTGATCCAGATGTTCAACGCCGAGATCAACATCGCAATCACAACGAGCATGAAAATCGCACACAATGTCGCATCAATGTAGTCGTTCATAATAATTTGCCGCATTTGCGCCTCATTCGTGGCCGGCGCCAAAATTTTGCCTTGGCTCAAGCTGTCTTGGAACATTTTCGCATGCGACAAGAAACCAATTTTAACGTTTTCATGGAACAGCTTTTGATACCCCGCCGTCAGCGTGACGACCAAAAGCCATGTCGTCGGCACGAGCGTCACCCAAACATAAGCCTTTTTGCCCATTTTAAATAGAATGGTCGTCGCAAACAACAAGGCGATGCCCGCCAACATTTGGTTGGCGATGCCAAACAGCGGCCATAGGGTGTTGATGCCCCCAAGCGGATCGACGACGCCTTGGTACAGGAAGTAACCCCACGCCAACACACAAAGGGTCGTGGCGATCAAGTTCGAGGCAAGCGAATCCGTTTTGCCAAGCGGCTTGTAGAACGTCCCCATAATATCTTGGATCATAAAGCGGCCGACGCGCGTGCCAGCGTCAATCGTCGTCAAGATGAACAGCGCTTCGAACAGGATGGCAAAGTGATACCAGAACGCCATGAGCGCCTTGCCGCCGATGGCGCTCGATAAAATGTGCGCCATCCCGATCGCCAACGTCGGCGCCCCGCCCGTGCGCGACAACACCGTTTGCTCGCCGACGTCCTTCGCCAGCTCCGTCAGCATGTCAGGGGTGATCGTAAATCCCCACGACGACACGACTTTGGCCGCCTGAACGACATCCGTGCCGATCACTGCCGCCGGGCTGTTGATGGCAAAATACGCCCCTGGCGTCAAGACGCAAGCCGCCACCATCGCCATAACCGCGACGAACGACTCCATCAACATCGCACCGTAGCCGATCGGCCGCGCATGGCTTTCAAGCTCAATCATCTTCGGCGTCGTGCCGGATGAAACGAGCGCGTGGAACCCGGACACTGCGCCGCAGGCAATCGTGATGAACAAGAACGGGAACAAATTGCCGGCGAAGACCGGTCCTGTACCGTCGATAAATTTCGTCACTGCCGGCATTTGCAAATCCGGCATCACAACGAAAATGCCAAGCGCCAATCCGACGATGGTGCCGATTTTCAAGAATGTGCTCAAATAGTCGCGCGGCGCAAGCAGCAGCCATACCGGCAGCGCCGAAGCGACAAATCCGTAAATGATCATTAAGATCGCGATCGTTTCCCCTTTGAGCGTAAACATCGCCGAAAGCGTCGGATGCTCTGCGACGTACTGACCGGCCACAATCGACAAAATCAACAGCACAAATCCCCCAAGCGATGCCTCGGCAACACGCCCCGGGCGAATGAAGCGCATGTAAATGCCCATCAAAATCGCAATCGGAATCGTCGCGGCGATCGTAAACATCCCCCACGGGCTTCCGACAAGCGCTTTCACAACAACGAGCGCCAATACGGCCAATAAAATAATCATAATGCCCAAAATGCCAAGCGCTGCGATAAAGCCCGTCACCGGTCCCATTTCTTCCTTGATCATTTCGCCAAGCGATTTCCCGTTGCGGCGCATCGAAGCAAACAAAATGACAAAGTCTTGCACCGCTCCGCCGAGCACAACGCCGATCACAATCCAAAGCGTCCCAGGCAGATAGCCCATCTGCGCGGCCAAAATCGGTCCGACAAGCGGTCCCGCACCCGCAATAGCGGCAAAGTGATGGCCAAATAGCACCCATTTGTTCGTCGGGACATAGTCTTTCCCGTCGTTAAACACTTCAGCCGGCGTTTTCCGGTTATCATCAAGACCGAACACTTTGCGGGCGATAAACCGGCTGTAAAAACGATAGGCGACCGCATACGTGCAGACGGCGGCGACGATCAGCCACATGGCGTTGACCGACTCACCGCGGCTTAAAGCCAAAATGGCAAACGCGGCGGCCCCGAGGACGGAAATGAGCCCCCATAACAAGATCGATTTTAGTCCCTTCACACGGCTTCCCCCTTTATTTATTTGTCAAAATCCTTTACGTAACTATTATATTCATTATTCTAAAAAATTTAAAGTATTTTTTATCTTCAGCTAACATATCGTTTGGTTCTATGGGAAAGTTTTCCTGCATTCCTATTGCAAAAAAGTATAAAACAAGTCTTTGGCGCAAAAAATGTAATTGCACCCATCGGCTTAACCAGCAACTGACCATGAAGCACCCATCGATTGTCCCCAGCTCCATCTGACGGCGCAATGGACAAAACAACGATCAACTACTATTTCAGTAAAGGGTTCGAGAAAGTGAAGGCGATCGAAGCATTGTTATGGAGCATTGCTTTGCCTGGCTTCGGGCAACTGTTGAACAAAAAGTATATAAAAGGAATTTTGTTTATTGCGTTGGAATTTGTGATTAATACCCAATCTCACTTCAACGAAGCCATCCGCCTCAGCTTTTTAGGACGTACAGATGAGGCGGCCCGCATCATCGACATCGGATGGCTGATGTTTTATCCATGTTTATACTTTTTTGCCATGTGGGATGCGTTTAAAGACGCTGGCGGCGGGCAAACGCCGTACTCGTTTTTGCCGTTTGTCGTCTCCGCCTACTTTGTGACGATCGGCTTGATGTACTCGTCGCACGTGACGATCGGCGGCGTGTTTTTTGGACCGATTTGGCTGCCGATCTTATCTGTCATCCCCGGGCTCTCCATTGGATGGCTGCTGCAATTTCTGCTGCTGAAATGGAAATAGCCATCCGCTTGGTGATTGCCCAGCCACAAAAGCCGCCAATTATTCATTGGCGGCTTTCGGTTGCGGCTCTTTGGCGGACTTTCTTTTTTTCATTGTCCCAACCATAATGACGGCAGCAACAACAAGCAGCTCAAACCCGTATTTCACCACAGGATTGGCAAAATACTCTTTCAAAAACGGCTCGCCAACGATCATTTTTGCCGCTGTCCAAGCAAGAACACCGGCTCCAATCGTAATGATAATCGGAAAGCGTTCAATCCATTTTAAAATAAGCGTGCTGCCCCACACCATGATTGGAACGGAAATGAGCAGCCCAAGGATCACGAGAAGAAAACTTCCATGCGCCGCACCAGCCACCGCCAACACGTTGTCAAGCCCCATCAACGCGTCGGCAATAATAATGGTGCGAATCGCCTCCCATAAACTTCCCCCGGCTTCAACATCATCATGATCTTTCCCCTCAACAAGCAGCTTGTAAGCGATCCAGACAAGCAGCACACCGCCGACAAGCAAAAGCCCTGGGATTTTCAGCAGCCAGACGACAAAAATCGTTGCCAGCGCCCGGATGACGACAGCGCCGACCGTTCCCCAGACAACGGCCTTTTTTTGCTGATGTTTCGGCAAGTTGCGGGCCGCCAACCCGATTACGATGGCGTTATCCCCTGCCAGCAAAAGATCGATAATGATGATCGACAGCAACGCCGTCCAAAACTCTGCTGACAATACATCCATGGAACAATCCCCCTTCACAAGTTATATTTTTCCTTTAGCGAAATCGGCGCCATCTTGATGACTTGTTGCAAAATAAACATAAGAACGGCGAAATCATCGATAAAACCAAACAACGCGAGCCAATCCGGAATGAGATCAAACGGCAGCACCATATATAGCAGAAACAGCCCGACAGAGAACGCTTTTTTTCGCATCGGCACCTCGCGCGAAGCAAAAAATTCAACCAAAAACGGAAGAAAACGTCGGACGTGAACGACCAGGCGAAGTCGCCTCCACCACTTGCGCATACCATTCCCCTCCATCCTTCTGACGATTTTCTTCCAAAGCCTCGTCCATTTTCTTTTACGATTATCTTCCCCCTTTCGTTTCGAGCAATGAAAAAAGACCTTTACCATTCTTGGTAAAGGTCTTTTCACAAACAAAGACCTTTACCGCCGCAGGTAAAGGTCTCGCTAACAACGTTGCCGTTGCCAACAAAGCCGAGGGCGCACGCCCTGAACTGACGACTTTGCTGTTAAAGCTACTCCCCTTTAACAAATGCATATTCACTTTGCAATTTCATGATATTCAATGTTTGTGCATCCTGTCAATACCATTTTTTCATCTGTTGCAAAAAACCGCCTCCACTCCCTTTCCAAACAGCGCAACAATTCCCTCCGCCTTTTCATTGCCCGGCTGTGAACTTTAAACCGATGATCCCGACAAGAATGAACAATAAAAAGACAATCCGCGGCGCGTTTATCGGCTCATTTAAAAACAGCATGCCGATGATGACCGCCCCGAGCGCCCCGATTCCCGTCCAAACCGCATAGGCGGTGCCGATCGGCAATGTTTTCGTTGCCATCGATAAAAAGTAAAAACTGGCCGCCATCCCCGCAACAGTGACGACAGACGGCCACAGACGGGTGAACCCAGCCGTATATTTCAGGGAAATGGCCCAGACGATTTCGAATATCCCGGCGACAACTAAGTATACCCACGCCATGTTTCATTCCTCCTTTCGAAAAATAAAAAAGCCGTGAGAAATATCAAAAATGATACTCCTCCCGGGCTTTTATCCCTCCGTGTACGCGAGAATGACGCGCGTTTTCTCTCGGTCGCAGTCCAGCCGCCAGGCAGCTGCGGAACCCTAGAAAACCTTTTTCTTCCTTTATCCGCTGTTATTGTACCATGTTTGTTGCCGATCGGCTACTGATTTGACCTGCCGCATTACCGTCATAGAAGAAAGCAGATGGGGCATCCCCACCTGCCTTATACCGGATCGTTATCAACATCGCTGTACGATTCAATCGCTTGATCGAGCGCCCGATAGGCCTCAGCGAAAGCGTTTGTCGCCGATTCGTCACCGGCGGCGGCAAGTTCGACCCGTGCATTGCGCGCATGGGTGACAGCGCGAATGACGTCTTCAATCATTTGCCTCTTCTCTCCGGAACTCGCCTTCAATTGTTCAAGCTCATGGAGCGCCCCGTCAAGGCTCGTCGAGCGTGGTTCGTCAAACGCCTGTTCCAACTGTTCTTTCACACGCTGCAATATTTCTTTCATCATCGCCCATCCTTTCTTTATTCGTTGTCATCCGCTAGTGTGGGCGATTCGCCGCAAACTATGCATCCTTGTCTCCACCTCGTTCAGTCATTGACCCGCGCATCTTTCAATCCGGCCCAAAAGGCGGCAACGACGGAAAGTGCAACAATCAGCAGCGGCGCATACATAATCAAAAACGTTTGCATCATCCTTTTCCTCCTTCCCATTTTCCTTTGACATACGCCTTGTTAAACAAAAAGAGGCGCATCAATAAATACAAAGACGGGATGAGAAGCAAGAACCCGGCGATAAACGCAACAATTAACGCCATCGCCATCGTTTCATTGGTGAACCCGTCATAAATCGTTAAATGCGGGTAAAGCAAATACGGGTAATGCGAAATGCCGTACGCATAAAACGCGAACGCGTATTGAAACAAAAGCGCGATAAACGCCGAGCCGAACCGCTGCTTTTTCCAAAGCCAATACACGGTGGCGGCAAAAAACAAAAATGAAACAGCCAACATCCATGCCACCTTCCACAAGTTGGCATAATGCTCTGGATTATGGTAGCGCAGCTGGTAAATAATGAGCAGCGCCGACAACATCGTCGGTCCGCTCCAAAGAAGGGCATAGCGGCGCAACAGCTCCCGCGCCCGCTCATCCCCGGCCGCGTTCGCATAATACGTCAAAAACACGGCGGAAATGTATAAGACGCTTGTGACGCTTAACAACACGATGCTCCATGACAAAGGGCTTGCAAACAGTTTCCCGTAATCCAGCGCAACGGCCTCTCCGCGCCTCTCGACAAATCCGCCTTCCGAAATCGTCAAGACGATCGACAGCGAGGCGGGAATCAACAAGCCTGTCAGCCCGTAAACGAGCAAATACCAGTTCCGCTCCGTTCCCCCGTAGGTGTGAAACGCATAGTACGAGCCGCGAATGGCGAGCAAAACAATCGAAATGCTGGCCGGAACAAGCAGCACTGAGCCATAATAATACGCCGTCTTCGGAAAGAATCCGACGATCCCGACAAAGAAAAAGACGAGAAAGACGTTTGTCACTTCCCATACCGGCGACAGATAGCGCTGAATGATGCGGTGCAAAATATGCTGTTTGTTCGCCCAATAGCTGTAAGCGCTGAAAAATCCAGCACCAAAATCAATGGAAGCGACAATAATATAGCCGAACAAAAACAACCACAGCACTGAAATACCGATGACTTCAAGCGTCACGGCGCCACCTCCCCACGCTCCGCCAGTTCCCGCTCAACCGGATTGTGGCGAAACAAACGGACAAGGACGATCACGCTGGCGATTCCTAATACGAGGTATAATATGCAAAACAACACAAGCATCACATCGACATGGGCAGACGATGTTGCAGCTTCGGCCGTTTTCATATAACCGCGCAAAATCCATGGCTGCCGACCGACCTCCGCCAAATACCATCCGGCTTCAATCGCGATCATCGACAACGGCCCCCCTGCAGTCAACAATCCAAAAAACCAAGTTTTCTCTGTCCATTTCCAACGAAAAATCGATCCAAGCCAATAAGCAGCCGATAAAATCATCAAAAACACACCAATCGTCACCATGGCATCGAACAAATAGTGGATATAAAGCGGCGGGCGCTCATCTTTCGGAATGTCGTTCAGCCCGGTCACAACCGCCCCCGGGTGGTTGTGCGCCAAAATGCTTAACGCATATGGGATTTCAATGGCATACTTCACCTCGCCATCCTCTGTCAGCATGCCAAACAACACGAGCGGCGCGTGGGAGCTCGTTTCAAAATGCCACTCGGCAGCCGCCAGCTTTTCCGGCTGGTATTCGGCCAAAAACTTGCCTGACAAGTCGCCGACAAGAGCGCTCGCTGCGGAAAAAATGAACGCCGTTTTCATCGTCAGATGAAGCGCCTTGCGGTGATACACGTGGCGGTTGCCCTTCCATAAATGCCACGCCGCGATCGAAGCGAGCACAAACGCCGACGTCATATACGCCGTCGCCAACACGTGGGCGACTTTTGTCGGCATGGCCGGATTGAACATCGCGGCGATCGGGTCGATGTTGACGAGCTCGCCGTTTTTCATCTCAAACCCTTGCGGCGTGTTCATAAAGGCGTTCACCATCGTAATAAACATGGCCGAAGCCGAAGAGCCGACCGCCACCGGAATGAGCAACAGCAAATGTTTTTTCTGGTTTTCAAATCGGTCCCATGTATACAAATAAATCCCGAGAAAAATGGCTTCAAAAAAGAAGGCGAACGTCTCCATAAACAGCGGCAAACTGATCACTTGGCCAGCCAGCTGCATAAAGTTCGGCCATAAAAGCGACAGCTGCAAGCCGATCGCCGTTCCGGTCACAACGCCGACGGCGACGGTGATGACAAAGCCGCGCGTCCAGCGGCGGGCGAGCAAAATGTAATGCATATCGTTTTTCCGAATTCCGACCCACTGGGCAATGGCGATCATGAGCGGAATCCCGACGCCGATCGTGGCGTAAATGATATGAAACGTCAACGTCAACTCTGTCAGCACACGGCTGAGCCACACTGGATCATACTCGCGCACGGTTCATCCCCCCTGTGAAAACAGCCGTCCCAGCAACGAAACAAACACGGCGGCTGCCGCCAAAAAACTAATCCAGATGAGCCACGTTTCTTGCCGTTTCCACACGTTCATTCCTCCCCGTACATGCCTCACACAATATAATTGTGATAAGCATCACAATCCAGCTGTGTTTATTATCCCATAAACTTTCTGCTCTTATCCATCGCAAATTCGAATAATTTGTGACGTTTTTCACATATCTGCCGTGACAAACAAAAAAAGCAGGATATCCCTGCCGTTCGTCATCACAAATATTTTCGATGCACTGTCTTCCCATCATACGTAAACAACATCGGCTTTTCCTCGACGACCGTCTCCATATGGACCGGACGGCCCCACAACTGATAAATGTATGGCAGCACTTTTTCCAAATACTTCAGATCGAGTTCGATCCCTTCATACCAATGTTTTAAATACAGCTCTCCGTTGCGCATATAATCGCCGTCATTGACCGTGATATACGGGAATCCGCCGTTCACCCGCATGCTGACGAGTTGGTCGCGGATATGTTCCCAATGCTTGTCGACAATTTTGTAATCTTTCCCTTGTTTTTGGAATAAGTACATATCTTCCCGCATGATCAGCTCTTTCGTCAAATAGTTGCGCAAAAACGAAATATCGGATTCCAGCTCGCGCACTTCAAAAATTTTCGCCCGTCCTGAGCCTGGCTTGACACCGTATTTTTTCATCTCTTCCGTCGGGTTGTTCCAGCGCTCTTCGATGTCCTCAAAAATTTTCAGCCCTAAATAGTACGGATTGATGCCGGTGCGCGACGGCTGCACAACGTTGGCATTTAACTTCGCGAATTCAATGGCTTCATCGCTCGTTAAGTCCATTTCCCGCAAAATGCGCTGATGCCAATACGTCGCCCAGCCTTCGTTCATGATTTTTGTCTCTAGCTGCGGCCAAAAATAGAGCATTTCCTCGCGCATCATCGTCAAAATGTCGCGCTGCCAGTCCTCCAGTTCACGGCTGTATTCTTCGATAAACAGCAAAACGTCTTTTTCCGGCTGCGGCGGAAACTTGCGGCGCTTTTTCCGCGGCGGCTCTTTCGGTTTGTTTCGCTCATCGAGCGTCCATAAATCGTCATATGGCGTGGATGTCTTAGGCGGGGCTTCTTCTTCATACACCTCTGTATCCTCCCACGTCCATGACAACTTTGGCCGCAACAGCGACGGATCGATATGCTCCTGAATGGCTAAGACGGCATCCAGAAACTTTTCCACTTCCCATTTTCCGTATTGGTGCTCATAATGTTTGATCCGCTCTGCTGTCGCCGCCATGCTTTCCACCATATCCCGCTTCGTGTTGCTGAAACGGACGTTGTTTTTGAAAAAGTCGCTGTGGGCCAACACATGGGCGACAATTAGCTTATTTTGGATCAGTGTATTCGTATCGAGCAAAAATGCATAACAAGGATCCGAGTTAATGACAAGTTCGTAAATTTTGCTTAATCCTAAGTCATAATGGAGCTTCATTTTGTAAAACTGTTTCCCGAAACTCCAGTGGGAAAACCGCGTCGGCATCCCATAAGCGCCAAATGTATAAATAATGTCAGCCGGGCAAATCTCATAGCGCATCGGGTAAAAGTCCAACCCAAATCCTTCTGCGATTTCTGTAATCTCCGCAATCGCTCGTTCCAGCTCTTTCAGCTCGTCCTGCCGCATCCAAATCCCCCCTTTTCCCCTTACCACAATGTATGAGGGAAAAGAAGTTTTGATACATTGAATCATTGCCCGTGCTTTCCATTTCTGCCTGCCGTCCGTTATAATTTGTGTTGTACACGACATATTTCCATAAAGCGTGGTGATCGTTTGCATCAATATTGGCATCATCTCATCGAACATTTTGGCTACGTCGGCATTATGGTTTCGCTCATGCTCGGCATCGTCGGATTGCCGATTCCAGATGAATTGCTGTTGATGTATGCCGGCTATCGCGTCTCAACCGGCGCCTTTTCGTATCCGCTCGCCTTTCTCGCCTGTTGGTTCGGGGCGATCGCAGGCATTTCACTCAGTTATATCCTTGGCATCACATTAGGGCTGCCGTTTTTGCATAAATTCGGTGCCAAATTCCATCTAACCGAGAAACGGCTCGAGCAAACAAAAGCGCTTTTTTCAAAACTTGGCCCAGCGGTATTGTTCATTTGTTATTTCATCCCCGGTGTTCGACATCTCGCCGCCTTTTGGGCCGGCACAAACGCCTACAGTTTGAGAAAGTTTGCCTTGTTTGCCTACAGCGGGGCGATGGTGTGGGTCGCCGTCTTTTTAACGATCGGCGCCTATTTCGAAAGCCGCTGGATGGCCGTCAAGCAGTACATCCACGCCTACCGTCCGTTCTTATTTCCCATCTTTTTGGCCGCTCTTGGCTTCGCCATCCTTTATTGGTACATGCAACAAAAGCGGAAAACACCGGGGTAATCCCGGTGTTTTCCATTTCTCGATGCACGCTATACGTTCTCGCGCGGGCCGCGGTGATACGTTTCTGTCAACAGCCCCATAAACAAACCGAATCCAAACATCACCATCGAGGCCCCTATAATTCCAAGGCTGACAATCGTCAAGAAAAAGTCTTTGTTGTAAGCGCTCGCAATAAAACTGAGCAAAAAGAGCGCTGTTCCGACGACCAGCCCGACCGAGGCCATCCATTTGCACATGTTTGTAATTTCGTGCCCTTCGTGCCGTTTGTTCATTCTCATCATCCCCTTACTTTGAGGATACTATCCTTGTCACAAAATTGCAACATTTATTTTTCCTTTTTCGTTTTCATTTCGGTTATAATTTATATTTTGCCTTCTGTCGCAACATTTACAGGGCAACAAAACGCCTTCCCGTCATACACTAACAATGACTCCTTCTTGACAAAGGAGGCATGCCGCTTGAACACCGTCGACTATGATAAGGCGCTTTACTATACGCATCGCTCCGAATGGGACAATTTGCTGATTTTGATGGTGCGCACGCCTGATGACATATTGTCAAAAAAAATTGAGAAGTTTCTCCACGCCTATAATTTCGAACATGACTACTCCGTCATTCAAGAGCGGCTCACGGCTTTGCTTCGCTACATCGACCATGCGCTTGAGGTAAGCGAACAAAAAACGGGAGTCGAGCAGTACGCGTATTTCTATTCGTAAAAACAACGGGGAATGGGTTCAACCCACTCCCCGCTGTTCTCTCATTGAATGTACGAAGGCGAAACGGCTCGCAGCACATCGTGCACCCGTTGCATGACCGCGTCGGAAAGACGCGCCAATTTTTCCTCGCTGTCTTGCAGCGAAATCCCCTTCACGCCGAAGTATGCCTTCATTTTCGGCTCCGTTCCCGACGGCCGCAGACAAAACCATGAGCCGTCCTCGAGCATATATTTCAACACATTTGAAGTCGGCAACGTGATTGCCGTTTTTTCTCCAGTCAGCGTATTCGTCCGCTCTTTCGTTGTATAATCCTCGATCACGGTCACCTTTTTCCCTGCAGCTTCCACCGGCGGATGCTGGCGGAATGACGCTAAAATCGCGGCGATCGTCTCCGCCCCTTCCTTGCCTTTTAATGTCAGCGACCGCTGCCCTTCACGATAATAGCCGTATTTGGCAAACAGCTGCAGCAATGCTTCATAGAGCGACAGCCCTTGCTTCTTGTAAAACGCGCATACTTCCGCAGCGAGGACAGCCGCCTGGACGGCGTCTTTATCGCGGGCAAAATCGCCGATCAAATACCCGTAGCTTTCCTCATAACCGAATTGGAACGTATATTGCCCTGTTTGTTCATATTCCTTAATTTTTTCGCCGATAAATTTGAATCCAGTGAGTGTATCGACAGTCTCAAGGCCAAATGATGCAGCGATTTCCCGGCCAAATTCGGATGTCACGATCGTTTTTAAAACGACGCCGTTGCTCGGCAAAAGACCTTTTTCTTGTCGCTGCGACAGCAAGTAATGGAGGAGCAGTCCCCCTGTTTGGTTGCCGGTCAACACGACATACTCCCCTTGCTCGTTTTTGACCGCGATGCCGAGCCGGTCCGCGTCCGGGTCAGTCGCAATCAACAAATCGGCGTTCACTTGTTTGCCAAGCTCCATCGCCAAGGCAAAAGCTGCATGCTCTTCCGGATTGGGCGAAGCAACGGTCGAGAAATTCGGATCCGGCTGTTCCTGCTCTTTGACGACAAAGACGTTTTGGTAACCTAACTCGGCCAAGGCGCGGCGCACCGGTTTGTTTGACGTGCCGTGAAGCGGGGTAAAGACAATGTTGATCGCTGTTTCACGGGCCAGCTCCGGATGAAGGGAAATTGTTTTCACCGCATTTACATACGCCTCGTCGATTTCTGGGCCGATGATGCGGATCAATCCTTTTTCTTTTAACGTCGTTTCATCATCAACCTGAATGGCAAGCTCGTTCTCAACTCCATTGACGTAGCGGATCACTTCGTCAGCAGTATCCGGCGGCAGCTGCCCGCCGTCTTCGCCATAGACTTTGTAGCCGTTGTATTCCGGTGGATTATGGCTCGCGGTGATCACAATGCCGGCAAACGCCCGCAAATGGCGGACAGCAAACGACAGTTCCGGCGTCGGCCGCAGTTCCTCAAAGACGTACGTTTGGATGCCGTTTGTCGCCAACGTTTTCGCGGCTTCCATGGCGAATTCCGGCGATTTATGCCGCGAGTCATAGGCAATGACAACGCCGCGCCGCTTCGCCTCATCGCCAAACGACTGTATGTATCGCGCCAACCCCTCCGACGCTTTTCGAACCGTGTAAATGTTCATCCGGTTCGTTCCCGGTCCAATCTCGCCGCGCATCCCACCGGTGCCAAACTCGAGATTTTTGTAAAAGCAATCTTCGAGCCACCGTTCATCATCGCTGTGTTGGTTCAGCAGCTGCTTCAACTCCGGATCGAGCTGCGGAGCATGAAGCCATTGTTCGTATTTTTGTCTCCAGTCCATCGGTTGCCCTCCCTATCTTGATTTCCCCTTTTTATGTATTCGCTGCTATCATACAATATACCTGCCGAAAGAAAAAGGATGTCCCTGTTTTCCGGGACATCCTTTTTCTTCCATTACCCTTGCGGCTGCGAAGGTTCGGAAATGTTCGTCAGCGCCTGTTCGGCCGCTTCGTTCGATGCGCTGTTCGTCGCAATATCGCCTAAAGCGACAATGCCTTGAAGCTGGTTGTTTTCGACGATCGGCAAGCGGCGGACTTGGTGCTGCGCCATCACATTGGCGGCATCTTGAACGCTCATGTTTGGCGTACCGGTGACGACTTGGTTTGTCATCACATCCGCTACTTTGACCGTCGACGGGTCTTTCCCTTGGGACGAGACACGCAATGTAATGTCGCGGTCTGTGATCATTCCTTTCACTTGCCCGTTTTCCACAACCGGCAGCGCGCCAATATTTTTTTGACTCATAATTTGCGCGGCTTCTTGCACTGTTTGGTTCGGCGAAATGGTCGCCACGTTTTTCGTCATAATGTCTTGCACTTTCGTTCCGCTGTTGTTCGTCAATGTGATCCTCCCCTTTCACCGATTAGTATGGCTCGTTTGTCGAGCGATATAGATAGAAAATGTTGTTTTCTTTCCTGCCCTTTGCCGGTTATGAATGGACGTTCCGTTTTCCATCCCTATATAATGGAGCTGAACAGTGTAAGATCGGGCAACGGTGTCTGCAACGGAAGAAGGGGAGAAGGATGGAACAAGAAAAACGCGCAGAACACTTGCTTTTGGCCGCATGGGCGACCGCGCTCATCGCCACCCTCGGAAGCCTTTATTTTTCGGAGGTGCTTGGGTACATTCCGTGCGACCTGTGCTGGTTTCAACGCATTTTTATGTATCCGCAAGTCATCATTTTAGGAATCGCCATCGTGCGCAAAGACGCTGCGGCGGCTCGCTATAGCTTCACACTGTCATTGATTGGCGGGGGTATTTCTCTGTATCATTATGGATTGCAAAAAATTCCGCTGCTTCAAGAATACGCCATCAGTTGCGGCCGCATTCCGTGCACAGGGCAATATATAAACTGGCTTGGATTTATCACCATTCCATTTTTGGCGTTCACTGCCTTTATGATCATTATTTTGTTAAGTTGGACCGTCATGCGCCAGCAAAGAAAGGAGAGCGAACGTTGAAAAAACTGCTCGCATTTGGCGGCATCATTGTCGTCCTGTTCGCTGCGATCGCGTTTATTACGATGTACGAACAAAAAGAAGCCGCAAGCAACAACCCTTACCATAAAAGCGAGCTGAACCCAGCCACTGTCGCCCAACTTGACGACCCGAACTACCGCAACATTATTTTGCCCGCGGAGTTGAAACAGCAACTGGCTGACGGCAAGACGCTGACCGTTTACTTTTACAGCCCGACATGCCCGCACTGCCAGCGGACAACGCCGATCGTCGTTCCTTTGGCGAAACAGCTGGGCATCGACTTAAAACTGTTCAACTTGCTCGAATTTGAAGACGGTTGGGACAGATACCATATTGAAGCAACCCCGACCATTGTCCATTATGAAAACGGCAAAGAGGCAAAACGCATCGAAGGATACCATGATGAAAAAACGTTTCGCCGATGGTTTGCCTCACTGCCAATGCCAAAAAAATAAGGAGCTGCGCCTTTTACAAGACGCAGCCCCTTGCCCTACATCACCCACTGGTTCACAGCGGGAACATACATGCTGCACGGCATCGCCCGCTTATGGAGAAACTGCTTGGCCCGAAATGGAAAGGTGATGCCATGACGAGCCAAAATGTTTTGATTGCGGACAAACAACCACTCGTATTGATCGCACTCTCCATGTTCCCCGATATATTCAATGACGGTGATCAGCGACTGCAGCGCAGAAATAATTTGGAATGCCTCTTTCATCGTCCCATTATATGCAACATGGCCATCGTTCAGCGAAAGAATGCCCCATTCCTCAAACTGGCGAATTTGTTCATCATCGAAGTAATAAGGGAAAACATCGGTGTAAAAATAATTGAGCAAATAGTGAATATAGTTTTCTTGCTCCGGGGTTGCCGCATACATTATCTTCAATGTTCATACCACCTTTTCTCGCCGCAATGCTTGCGTTTTCCATCGCTAAGACGATACTATGAGTGTACCATATTTGCCGCCTATGTAGGGGTAGAAAGTGTTTCCACGACTACAGGGAACTGGGAGGGTGACAACATTTGTGGACGAGAAAAGGCGATTGGCTTGAATGTTCGATTCCCGACTTTTGGAGCGGCTTGACCATCGAACAGCTCCTGAAAAATGTATGGGCTGCATCCAAAAAACTGGCCCACCGATGGCGAATGGAACACGGCGTCAAACGAAACGGCGAAGCGGTCTCATGGCAGACAGTGTTGCGCGAGCGGGATCGGCTTCAGCTTCATGCGTATGCGCCGGAGCCTTCCTTGATCGTTCCGGAATACCGGGAGCTTTCGCTTTTATGGGAGGACGACCATTTGCTCGTCGTAAACAAAGAAGCCGGCATCGATGTCCATCCGTCTGAAGCGGGACAAACCGGCACGCTTGCGAATGCCGTTTCCTTTTATTTGCAGTCACAGGCTATTTTGACAAAAGTGCGCCACATTCATCGGCTCGACCGCGACACATCGGGGGCCATTCTATTTGCAAAACATCCGCTCGCCGGCGCAACGCTCGACCGGATGCTCGCCCAGCGCGCCATTAAGCGGACGTATATCGCCCTCGTTCACGGCCGCCTGTCCACCAAATCCGGAACGATTTCTGCGCCGATCGGCCGCGACCGCCATCATCCGACGCGCCGCCGCGTCTCGCGAACCGGGGCGAGAGCAGTGACGCACTATCGCGTGCTCCAAACGTTCCCCGCTGCGTCGCTTGTCGAGCTTACCCTTGACACCGGACGGACGCACCAAATTCGCGTCCATTTGGCCCATCTCGGCCATCCGCTCGTCGGCGACACGCTTTACGGCGGCCAGCCGATATTTCATCGTCATGCGCTGCATGCCGCTAAACTAACGTTCCGCCACCCGTTTACAAATGAGGAAGTCGTCTGCCTCGCACCGACGGACGACTTTCCCGTTCCCCTTCCATCCGTTTACAACCAAGAACACTGCTAACGTTTCGCGGCACGCCAAAGCAGGCGCCCCCAAGGCAGACGCAAAAAAGGCAGACGTTTCCCCGTCTGCCTTACAAACGCAGCTGCTCTTCTTCAACGTCCGCCGTTTCGCTTTCTTCCTCTCGATCCGGTTCTTTTTTCACCACCTCGAGCGTCTTGACGTGATGGCCATCCATCTCTTTGACCGTAAAGAGATAGTTGTCGATTTCCACAGTATCGCCTGTTTTGATGTCATAATGCTTCGTCAACACCCAACCGCCGATTGTATCGACATCGTCATCATCGATTTCAAGCCCTAACAAATCGTTCACTTCGCTAATGAGCACCTTGCCATCCAAAATGAACCGATCGCCAATGTTTTGGATAAGCGGCGTTTCATCGATATCGAACTCATCCTGGATTTCGCCGACAATTTCTTCCAAAATATCCTCAACTGTTACCAATCCGGATGTGCCGCCGTACTCGTCGACTAAAATCGCCATATGGATGCGTTCTTTTTGCATTTTGACCAACAAATCGTGAATGGCGATCGATTCAATCACTTGAATAATCGGGCGGATATAGTCTTTGATCTGTTTATCATGGGACGGGTTGGCGATGAAATCCGTAAACACTTCCTTCACGTTAATGAGCCCGAGCACATGGTCCTTATCGCCATCAATGACCGGATAGCGCGTATACTTTTCTTCGCGAATGATGTCCAAGTTTTCCTTGAAGCTTTTGTTAATATCGAGCGCGACAATTTCTTTGCGCGGCACCATAATTTCCTTCGCTATGCGATCGTCAAAGCGGAAAATGTTGTTGACATAGCGATACTCGGATTGATTGATCTCCCCGCTTTTGTAGCTTTCTGATAAAATGAGGCGCAACTCCTCCTCAGAGTGGGCGATTTCATGCTCCGCCACTGGCCTGAGGCCAAACAGGCGCGTCACGAGCCGCGCAGAGTTGTTGAGCGTCCAAATGAACGGATACATGATTTTGTAAAACCAAATGAGCGGCTTGGCTGTCCACAGCGTAATCGCTTCTGCTTTATGAATAGCAAATGTTTTCGGCGCCAATTCGCCGACAACAACATGCAAAAACGTGATCAATGAAAACGAAATAATAAAGGCTAAAAAGTGGGAAACGGATTCCGATAAATGGAGGCGTTCAAACAGCGGCAGCAACATCCGCGCCACCGTCGGCTCCCCAAGCCAGCCAAGCCCAAGCGAGGTGAGCGTAATGCCGAGCTGGTTCGCCGATAAATAGCCATCCAAGTTCGAAATCACTTTTTTCGCCGCGATCGCCCGTTTATTGCCTTCATTGATAAGTTGGTCGATGCGCGTGCTGCGCACCTTGACGATCGCAAATTCCGAAGCGACAAAAAAGGCGGTGCAGGCAATAAGTAACGCCACTAACAGCAAACTGGCTATGTCCAATTCATCTCCGAGCGCGGATGAAGCGCCCAGGTACACCTCCTGCGTGCAAAAGTTTCGCCATGCCGCCAACGGCGGACAGCCTAAGGCGGCACAACGCATTACGACTCTTCGTTATTGTTCCCTTGGGTAAAGATGAGCACATACTTCAACAGCTCAAATACGGCGATCAATGTCGCGGCCACATACGTCAACGCCGCTGCGCCGAGCACTTTGTTCACGCCGCGAACTTCATCCGGAGCGATAATTCCTTCCGCCAAGATAAACCGTTTCGCCCGGGCGCTCGCATTAAACTCGACCGGCAGCGTGATGACTTGAAACGCCACCGCCAGTGAGAAGAACAAAATGCCGAGACCGATCAATGAAAATTGATGGAGCAAAAACCCAACCAGCAGTAAAAACGGAGCCACGCCGGAAGCCAAATTCACAACAGGGAACATCCGGTGGCGAAGAACGAGCGCCGCATACCCTTGCTGATGCTGAACCGCATGACCGACCTCATGGGCGGCAACGGAAATGGAAGCGATCGAACGCCCGTAAAAGACAGGTTCCGACAAACGAACAGTGCGGGAAATTGGATCGTAATGGTCGGACAATCGTCCCGGAACGACCTCAACCGGCACGTGATGCAAGCCGTGGCGGTCTAAAATCATGCGCGCCACTTCCGCCCCCGTCAACCCCGATGAGGCTGGAACTTCAGACCAGGCATTGAAATTGCTTGATACCTTCCATTGCGCCCAAAGCGATATCAGGAAGGCGATAAAAATGAAAATATCCATCGGATGGAATAGCATCTCAGCACCCTCCGTTTTTCCAATTGTGTATACTATTATTTATTGTACTTGTTCATCATTTCATACGTCAAATATGCCACCTTGGTTTCATTTCTCTTATAGAAAAAACAGCGCCGACGACGGGCGCTGTTTGGCCGATCCTGTTTATCAAAAGTTGAAGTTGTCTGGATCGGCGCCAATCCGTTTATTCAAGTTTAACGCATCAATTTGCTTCATTTCCTCGGCTGTCAACGAAAAATCGAAAAGGTTGGCATTTTCTTTAATACGCGCCGGCGTCACCGATTTCGGGATCGTCACGACGCCGTGCTGCAAATCCCAACGCAACACGACTTGCGCTGGCGTTTTCCCGTATTTTTTGCCAATTTCAACGATTGTCGGTTCGGTTAAAATTTCCCCGCGCATAAGCGGCGACCATGCCTCAAGCTGGATGCCGTTTTCCCGGCAAAACGCCTGCAGCTCTTTTTGCGTTAAGCGCGGATGGTACTCGACTTGGTTGACCATCGGCTTAATTTCGCAGTCAGCCAGCACATCTTGCAAATGGTGAATTTGGAAGTTGCTGACGCCAATCGCGCGCACATAGCCGTCTTTATACAGCTTTTCCAGCGCTTTGTACGTCTCTTTATACTTCCCTTTCACCGGCCAGTGGACTAAGTACAGGTCAACATAATCAAACCCAAGCTTTTTCAAGCTTGCATCAAACGCCTTCAGCGTCGTCTCATACCCTTGGTCGGTGTTCCATACTTTCGTCGTCACAAATACTTGCTCGCGCGGAATGCCGGATTCACGGATCGCTTGCCCGACCCCTTCTTCGTTTTCGTAAAAAGCGGCCGTGTCAATATGGCGATAGCCAATTTCCAACGCGGTGCGCACCGCGCTTTTTACTTCCTCGCCCTCCTTTACTTTGTAGACGCCAAGGCCAACCCACGGCATTTGCACACCGTTATGTAATACAGCGCAGTCTTGCAAACTGTTCAATCTGCTTCCTCCTCCAACATCGGTATAGCTTTATTATGGAAAAACGTCCAGGAAAAAGCAAAATATATGCACAAAAAACGAGGAAAATATCCCCTCTCCGTCTCGCTCCATCCTTTTTTCATCCGCCGATTTGCAATGTGCAGTGCGTTTCGGGGCTCGTTTTTCTATATTTTTTGCCAAAATAAAAAACCGCCCCCAAAGGCTGTTCATACAGCCCTTAGGGGCAGATTCCCGTTCCTCACTTCGCGATTGTCATCTTCCCTTCCGCTAGATTTTGTCCAGCAGAAGGATGAAACTCATTTTCCATTTTTGAAACGACAACCGTCGCCACAGCGTTGCCGATGATGTTCGTAATCGCCCGCGCTTCCGACATGAAGCGGTCAACCCCAAGCAACAAGGCGATGCCTTCGACCGGAATCATCGGAAATGCTGCCAACGTTGCAGCCAGTGTAATAAAGCCGGAACCGGTAACCCCTGCTGCCCCTTTCGAGGTGAGCATTAATACGCCAAGCAACGTCAGCTCTTGCCAAATGGTTAAATCAATGCCGTACGCTTGAGCGATAAAAATCGCCGCCATCGACAAGTAAATCGATGTGCCGTCTAGGTTAAACGAATACCCTGTCGGAACGACAAGACCAACAACCGATTTCGAGCACCCGTATTTTTCCAAACGTTCCATCAGCCGCGGCAGCGCTGATTCAGACGAAGATGTGCCCAAAACAAGCAACAGTTCCTCTTTGATATAAGCGAGAAACTTAAAGATGTTAAACCCATAAAACTTGGCAATCCCGCCAAGCACGACGAAAATGAAAAGCGCCATCGTAATGTAAACAGAACCCATCAGTTTACCGAGCGACACGAGCGAACCAAGGCCGAACGTGCCGATCGTATACGCCATCGCGCCAAATGCAGCAATCGGCGAAACTTTCATGACCATATTGACGACGCCAAAGAAAATTTCAGCGATTCGCTCAAACAACGAAAGCACCGGTTTGGCTTTCTCCCCTAACCCTGCTGCCGCCAAGCCAAACAGGACGGCGAAGAAGAGTACCGGAAGCAATTCTCCGCTGGCCATCGCTGCGACGACGTTATCCGGGATAATACTGAGCACGAAATCGACAAACCCGTGGCTCGTCTCTTCCGCCTGCTTCGTATATTGCGAAATGTCGCCGCCTTTTACGGCATCGGTGTTAAACCCGACCCCTGGTTTGACTAGGTTGACGACGACAATCCCGATAGCCAACGCAAACGTGGTGACAATTTCAAAATAAATGAGCGCCTTGCCGCCGATGCGGCCGACTTTTTTCAAGTCGCCCATATTGCCGATCCCGATGACGACCGTGAAGAAAATGATCGGCGCAATCACCATTTTAATCAGCTTAATAAACCCATCGGCCAATACTTTCAGCTTCGTGCCGAATTCCGGGAATAAAAATCCGACGATAATCCCTAAAATAATACCGATAATGACTTGCACAGTTAAATTTTTAAATTTGCTCCGCATTTCTCCCACTCCTTTCTTTGTCTTGACAACGCTTTCAACATCATCATAAAGGAAAAAGCATAAAATCAAAATATTATGGTGATAATGGTCGTTTTGGTCTTTTTGGTCTCAAACGTTTACAAAAACTGCATCTATCGCCATAAAAGAAGCTTCCGTCACCGGAAGCTTATTCATCGGATTTCTTGATTTCATTCAAAAGTCTAGAACCGAACTGCCTCGTAAATTCCTGATACAGCGGGGCCAATTTCCGTTCCCATCTCCGTTTTTCTGTTTCCGACAGCAAATAAAGATGGACGTCCTCGCGCTGGCGCAATTCGTTCAATTCCCGTTCGTTTTGCGCCTTTGACTCCTGCAAATTCCATTGTGTTGCTTCAGCCATCGCTTCAGTGATTTTTTGCTGGATGTCTTTTGGCAAATGGTCCCAAAATGCTTGGTTCATCATCACGGCATAACCAAGGTACCCGTGGTTGCTGATGGTGATGTAAGGCTGAAACTTGTAGAAACTTTTTGAGTAAATGTTGGAAATCGTATTTTCCTGGCCGTCAAACTCATGCTGCTCAAGCGCCCGATACACATGGTCAAATGAGACAGCAACCGGTTCTCCGCCAAGCAGGCGAAACTGTTTTTCGATCACTTCGCTCGGCATAATGCGAAAGCGCAAGCCGCGGAAGTCATCAGGTGCGATAAGCGGGCGGGTGGTGCTCATCATTTGCTTAAATCCGTTGCTCCAAAGCGCCAACCCTTTGATTTTCTTCGCCTCAAGCATTCCGAGTAGCTCAGCCCCGATTTCTCCAGTAAAGACGCGGCGCACATCGTCATCGTTGCGGAACAAAAACGGCAAATCGAGCACTTGCCATTCGGGGACAAGCTCTGTCACCTTTGAAAATGATGGCGCGATCATTTGCACATCGCCGCGCAACAGCGCATCAAGCTCCTCGCCGTCCGAATAGAGCGAACCGTTCGGAAACACCTCAACTTTGACGCGGCCATCGGTCTTTTGTTCGACAAGCTCGGCAAACTTTTGCGCCGCCAACCCTTTTGGCGTGTTTTCCGCAACAACATGGCTAAAGTAAATAATAATTTGGTTTTGCAGCCCCTTTTGTTCATCATCATAAACAAGCGGCTCCCGGCCGACTTGCTGGCTCACCGCCCATCCAGCCAACCCGATGCCGGCGAACAGAAGGAGCAGCCACCATTTCCAACTGTTTCTCATCATCCACACCATTTTCGTCCTTGATTTTTTCATCTCTTTTATCATATCAGAGGAATCATGCTAAAATAAATGATAATGACTGTTTCGAAAAAAGAGGAGTCTCGCCATGAATCGGCTGCCGATCCGTTGGAAAATCACGATTTTAATTTTTGTCATCGTCAGTTTTTCGATGCTGCTGAGCGGCTTGTTTATCATCAGCGATTTTTTTCATACAAAAGAAGAAGAACTGAGCCAGCGCGCCTTGTTGACAGCGCGCACAGTGTCTGAACTGCCGGAAGTCAAACACCACATTGTCGGCGACAAGCAAAGCCGGGCGCTCGTCAACATGATCGTCGAACGGGTGCGCGTCATCCACAGCGCTGACTATATTGTCGTACTCGATATGAACAAAGTTCGCCTCTCCCACCCGCTCCCAGCAATGATCGGCACCATTTCCCACGGCGCCGATGAAGGGCCGGCATTTGCCGAGCATACGTACACCTCGAAAGCGCGTGGGGAAATCGGAACCGTGATCCGCGCCTTCGTCCCCATTATGAACAGCGATCACGAACAAATCGGCGTCGTCATCGCCGCCTACCGGCTGCCGACATTTTGGGAAGCGATGAGCACAGTAAAAGAGGAAATTGCGATAGCGATCGTTTTGTCGCTGCTCGCCGGCGGAAGCGGAGCTTGGCTGCTTGCCTCCCACATTAAGCGGCAAATGTTCCAACTCGAGCCGCATGAAATCGCCAAACTGCTTGTGGAGCGGACAGAGGCGTTTAACGCCATGCACGAAGGCGTCATCGCCATTGACAGCGATGAACGCATCACGATTTTCAACGATCGGGCGAAACAAATGCTTGGCGTCGAAGGGGATGTCATCGGGCAGCCGATCCGCTCTGTCATCCCGGATACACATCTTCCGGAAATTCTTGAGGTAAACAAACCGATTTATAATCGTGAGCTGCAAATTGGCAACTTGACGATCTGGAGCAACCGCATCCCGATCAAGGTCAACGGGAAAACAGTCGGCGCCATTGCCATTTTCCAAGACCGCACGGAAGTCAAGCGGCTGGCCGAAGAACTGACAGGAGTGAAAGCGTTTGTCCATGCCCTGCGCGTGCAAAACCATGAATACATGAACAAGCTCCACACGATCGCCGGCCTCATCCAGCTCGGCCATATCGAAAAAGCGCTCGAGTACGTCTTCCAAGTTACAGAGGAACAGGCAGAACTGACGCAGTTTTTAAGCCGCAACATCAAAGACGAAAGCATCTCCGGGCTATTGTTAAGCAAAATCCGCCGCGGCAAAGAGCTCGGCATTCGCGTGACGATCGACCGGCACAGCCGGCTGCACCGGTTTCCACCGCGCCTTGATCACCATGATTTCGTCGTGATCCTCGGCAATTTAATCGAAAATGCATTTGATTCGTTCCGCAACGTCGCCGGCCGCGAGAAGGAAGTATACGTCAGCATCGAACAAAATGAGGATGTCTGCTCCCTCTCTGTCGAAGACAACGGCCAAGGCATCGCCCGCGAACATCTCGGCCGCATCTTTGAAGAAGGCTTCTCCACAAAAGGGAGCGATGGCCGCGGCATCGGCTTATATTTAGTCAAACAAATCGTGGACAAAGGAAACGGACAAATCGAGGTTCAATCGGAAGAAGGAAAAGGCACCATCTTTACGATCACATTTGACATGTAACATAGCAAGGAAGCCTAGCGAAACAGCGCTGGTGTCTTTCTCCATCATGTAAACAGGCTCCATCCGTGCAAAGGAGGAAAAGCATGTACCGTGTACTGCTCATTGAAGACGATCCGATGGTCCAGGAAGTGAACCGGCAAATGATCGAACAAGTGGACGGCTTCACCGTCGTCGGCCTTGCCGGAAACGGTGAAGAAGGACTCCGCCTCATCGACGAGCTGCGTCCCGATTTAGCGATGATTGATATTTACATGCCGCAGCTAGACGGCCTTGAAACAGTAAAGCAAATCCGCGCCCGCGGCCATGAAGTTGACATCATCGCCATCACAGCAGCAAGCGACATTGAAACAGTGCGCCGCGTCCTGCAAAACGGCGCCTTCGATTACATTGTGAAACCGTTTAAATTTGAACGGCTCAAACAGGCGCTGGGAAATTATCGGGCGTTCCGCCAGTCGCTTGCAGAAAAGGAATCGCTCACCCAGGCAGAACTCGATGCACTGCGGCAAACGGCTGAACAACCTGCCGCCCCGCTCCCTGAACTTCCGAAAGGATTAAACGAAGTGACGTTGGAAAAAGTCGTCGCCTACTTGCGCCAGCACCGCTTCCCTGTTTCCGCCGAGGAAGTGGCCGAGGGCGTCGGCATCGCCCGTGTGACGGCCCGCCGCTACTTGGAATACCTTGAGAAAACGGGAAAAGTCGTGCTCGATGTTCAATACGGCGGCGTCGGACGCCCCGTGAACCGATACCATCTGAAAACTATATAACACGATGGTGTTTCAAGCGGCTTCAAACGAATTGTCAAAAATGGAAAGCCAGGCCCTATTATGCCGTATCCCGCACCAACAACCGAGCAGGCAGCTCTTCCTGTTTTCGCGTCACACGGCCTGTCTCCAGCCAATGGTGAAGAAGGCGGAACGCTCTTTCCCCGAGCGTAAAATGGGGGAGCGCCACGGTTGTAATGCCCATCATTTCGGCCAGCGGATCATTATCAAACCCAATGATGGCAAGCTCCTCTGGAATGCGCACTCCGATGCGTCGCGCCTCGAGCACGATTCCGGCCGCCACTTGGTCACTCGTCACAAGCAACGCGCTCGGACGCTCCTCCATCGCGATCCATTGCTCCATGACCCGCTTTCCATCCTCAAGAAATAGACACCCATCAAAAACCCAATGCCGTCGAGGAATGACGCCGACTTCACGCAACACATCCTGGTACGCCGCCGCCCTCGCTTGGCTGTTCGGCCCCGTCATTCTTCCGATGCAATAGCCGATGTGTCGGTGCCCTTTTTTGATCAAGTAGCGCAGCGCTTGGACAAACGTCTGGTAGTGATCGATATAGACGGTGAAAAAATCATACCCTTCCACCTGCTCGCATAAAACGATGGGACCGTCTTCCTGATAAGCGGCAAACGCTTCCCAGTCCACTTCATGGGAACATACGATCATCCCATCCATTTGCTTCATCCGCAGCCGTTCCAATGCCTCGAGCTCCCTCTCCACATCATAATTCGTCTGAAACAAAAGCAGTTGGTAACCATAACGAAGCGCCTCCTTGGAAATCCCTTCGATTACAGCCGAAAAATAAGGGTGGTGAATGTACGGAAGCATGACCCCGACAATCGTTGTCCTTCCTTTCGCCAAGTGAACGGCTTGAATATTTTTCGAGTAATTTAACTTCTCCACCGCTTCCCAAACCGCTTTTCGTTTTTCCTCGCTCACATATGGATATCCGTTCAACACCCTCGATACAGTGGCCACCGACACTCCCGCCTCTTTCGCCAAATCGCGGATATTCGCCATGTTCCCCACTCCCCTAAAAAAGACTTGCTTTGAAACGCGTTTCATACATTATGTTGATTCTGCCATCTAGTATACGGTAGCGTCAAAAGTTCTATGAAAACTCCACACAGATCATCCCATTGAGCATCGTGGGGCATGCGGAGGGCCGGATTCGCCCTTGACCAACACCCGCCA
>NZ_PIJG01000140.1:0-1178 GCF_002809955.1 Geobacillus sp. Manikaran-105 | reverse complement strand
GATTCCCAATCCCATTCCTTCCACTGGCCATTCTCCTTGATATACACTTTCATATCGGAACGGAGCCGAGTAATATAATACGCTCCGCGGGCGTCGATCTCGGCCAGTGCGGCAACGGAGAAAAAGCCCAAATCCCGAATACATAGGTCATTCGGTAAAATCGTATGCTGGGCATGATAGGCAAAACGAGCGTCCGAGTCATTGGCCGATTGAACGCATAGCTGAAGGCAGGCGCCGGATAACAAGTCATATTCAAACTGAATTTTCACCCCCGACGAAACGGAACCTCGATAGTCTTCCCCATAGTCAGCGGGAACCAAAAAGCTGGTTGAGTCCAAAATCCGCAGGCGGGTAAAACAAGTTCGATAGGTCTCCATGGCTGACAAAAGCAATGGACGTTGATGCAGGAGGAGAAGGAAAAACACTTCTCGCAAAAATGCCACGGCCCGATCGGTAAAACGCTGATTCAAGCCTTCGCTTGAAAGGGAACAGCCATGCCAGAGCGTCAAGGCCGCACACAACCGCTGAAGCGACTGTTTGGCCAGTGAGCCATCTCCCCATGCACAGAGAGTCAGAAAGGCTTCCGCCGTTAACGAACGCTGCCGCCGGATAAAGCCTGTTTTCCGTGCGAGACGGGTTAATTCTTCGGGAGAAAAGAGTTGACGAATGGTTTGAATCCATGCCCATGAAAAAAATCCTTTCTAACGTGGAGTGTTCGTTAGAAAGGATACCATGTTTTTGACGATGCACAAAGACCAAAATTCTTAACTTGATGGGTATGGACCTAACCCCCATTCATACTCCAGGACACTCACCCGGACACGTTGTGTACTATCATGAGAAGGATCGTGTTCTTATTGGTGGCGATTTGTTTATGTCAAAAAAAGGTCAGCTGAAAAGGCCGATTGCTATGTTTACCGCAAATATGGAAGAAGCTGTTGAAAGTGCTGGCATCGTTAAAGAATTGAAGCCTAAAGTTGTCAGTATATGTCATGGATGCGATGTAGAAGAACCTCATAAACAAATAGACAAATATCTAGCACAATTTTCCCTAAATTATAACATTTTTTGAAGTTGTTTGGCTCTTCACCACAAAATGTACTTGACAATCAGGTTGTTTTCTGATCAAGGGTACAAAAAATGCGAAATTTCCTGTATGGTAAAGGTGACCAAACCAT
>NZ_PIJG01000015.1:0-52618 GCF_002809955.1 Geobacillus sp. Manikaran-105 | reverse complement strand
CTATTCTACCAGAAAAAAGGGCGATTCTTCTATATTTGAGGCAAAAAAGTGGGGGCTGATCCCAAAACGCATTCGCGTTTTGGGTCAGCCCCTTTTTTTTACACCTTATACAAATGACAGTCATCGTGCACAAAAATGCAGTTTTTTCCCGTCTCTTTTGCCATATAAAGCGCGGCGTCGGCTCGTTTGAACAGCTGTTTTGCATCCTCGCAGCCTTGGCGCTCCCACCATGACACGCCGCACGAAACGGTCACCGTCGGAATCGTTTGTTCTCTGACTTTTTCTGTGATGCGGCGGGCAATCGAAATGGCGTCAGACAGCGGCACTTTCGGCAAATACACCGCCAGCTCTTCCCCGCCCCAACGCGCCGCCACATCGCCATCGCGAATGTTGGCGCGCACCGTCTCAGCCACTTGGACGAGCACCCCATCGCCCGTTTGATGGCCGTACACATCGTTGATTTGCTTAAAGTTGTCAATGTCAAACAAAATGAGCGCCCCGGATGCATCGGATCCCATGGATGTTTGGATCACCTCGTCCAAGTAACGGCGCGTATGCAGCTTTGTCAAATAATCGGTGACTACCATCTTCTCGAGCTCTTCGCGCAGCATCGCGTTCATAAACGCCAGCGTTGAATGTTGAACGAGGGATTCCAAGAGCTTAAACATCTCAAACGTAAATCGGTATGGCTCGCTGGCGAGCGCAATGCACAGTCCCTTCGTTTCCTTGTTTTGCTGCATCGGCGCCGCCATGATGGAACGAAACGAACCGAAAGCGGACACGCATACATCACCGGCAAATAAAATGTCATTTCCGCTTTGGCGCCGCTTTTCCACCCATTCGATATAGGGCTCGGACCGATGTTCGAAAAAAAACGGCGTGCTGCCTGGCAAAAGCTCCCGCTTGCCGTCGGCAAACAAGAAAAAACCGACTTCATCCGCGCCGAACGATTGTTGGATTTGCGATACCATGTACTCAATGGCTTCATGAAGCCGCGGCCGGGCGTTCAATTGGCGCATTGTGTCGTTGATCAGCTGCAAATCGGCGACAAGCCGGCGCGACTGTTCATACAACTTGGCGTTCTCAAGCGCGCTTCCAGCCGTGCTCGCCAGCAGCGAAATAAAATGAATCTCTCGTTTTGGAAATGGCGCAGCGTATGGGGCGATAATTTCAATCACCCCATACACCGCCTGCACCCCTTTAATCGGGGCGTACAGCACCGAGCGCGGCGGCGCCTCCATCTCCTCGCATTGCACTTGTCCAGTCAAAAACGCCCGCAACGCCGCCGTCTGTTTTTCCCTTTCATCCAATACAAGCGTTTTAATCGGCAAATTTCCGCGCAGATGGTTGTCATGCGACAACAGAAGGTGGTAGGTGAATGATGGATAGACGTTTTGCAGCGTGCGGATAATTTCTTCAAGCACAACATCGATATGCATCGAGGAATGAATTTTTGCGGCAAAGTGATGCAGCTGTCCATACCGTTTCTCTTCGCCCTCTCCTTGCAGCACCGCGCTAAGTTTCCGAAACAATCGCGCCAAATCCGTCTGGATCTCCCACAACAACCGCTCGTCAAAACCGCCATCTTTTCGATACATCAGCTCGACCATCGCCGGCGTCTCATCGGAAAGCATGAAAAAGAGCCGGGCCGCCATATGCGGCCCACCGGCATCGACAACAGCGACTTTCCGCTCTCCATCAGCCGCGATCGGCCCAGCGTCCGGCGTCCCAACCGCGGCCGCTTCCGGATAAAAGGCAGCCCGCACCGGGTCGTACAAATAAAAAACGGCTTGCTCGAGCGCCAGCTCTTCTTTTAGCAGCGCGAGCAACTCGCCCGCCGCCGCCGAAAACGGCCCATCATCCTGAAACGCCAAAAACCAGTGGAAAAATTTTTGTTTAAACGATTCATACCGCTTCATTTCTTCCTTGTTCATCGCCTTTTCCACCCAAACCGGCATCATCATTCCAAACGCGAGAATGGGATGACAATTTTTTTCTAAAAATTGCATCTTTTATTATATCATACGAATAGCGAAGAAGGGAAACAAAATGTTGACTTTATCCTCTAAAAATCATATAATAGCCTTTGTGTAAAATATAGCAGCCTTTGTGCCCACCTTTATGGTCCATTTTGTTCCTCGGCCCGCCGAGGTGCATCGTGTAACTCTTAGCTGCGAGAGCGAGGATGCATGAAAACGAAATGGCCATAATTGTTGGCGCACATCTGCTTTTATTTTACGGGAATAAAAGCGTAAGGAGGAGCAACGAATGGCTCGTTATACTGGCCCAATGTGGAAAATTTCCCGCCGCCTCGGCATCTCGTTGAGCGGCACGGGGAAAGAATTGCAAAAACGTCCGTATCCGCCTGGCCAACATGGTCCGGGGCAACGGCGGAAATTGTCGGAATATGGCTTGCAGCTGCAAGAAAAACAAAAGCTGCGCCATATGTACGGCGTGAACGAACGCCAATTCCGCAAAACGTTTGAAGAAGCGGGCAAAATGCCGGGCAAACACGGCGAAAACTTCATGATTTTGTTAGAATCGCGCCTAGACAACCTCGTCTATCGCTTAGGGTTGGCCCGCACGCGCCGTCAAGCCCGCCAGCTCGTGACGCACGGCCACATTTTGGTCGACGGCAGCCGCGTCAACATCCCGTCGTACCGCGTCAAACCGGGACAAACGATCGCCGTTCGCGAAAAATCGCGCAACTTGCAAGTGATTAAAGAAGCGCTCGAAGCGAACAACTACATTCCGGATTACTTGACGTTCAATCCGGAAAAAATGGAAGGAACGTACACCCGCTTGCCGGAACGTTCCGAACTGCCGGCGGAAATCAACGAAGCGCTCATCGTCGAGTTCTACTCGCGTTAAGGCGCAAAAAAGATCCGAAATGCCGATGCATTTCGGATCTTTTTTCTTAGGCGTAGCGAATCAAATAATACTTTTTCTTCCCGCGGCGGATGACCGTAAACCGCCCCTCAAGGCGGTGTTCAGCCGTTAATATGGCTCCGACGTCTTGAAGGCGCTCGCCGTTGACGTAAATGGCGCCGTTTTGGATGTCTTCGCGCGCTTGCCGCTTCGATGGCGAAATGCCGGCAGAAACGAGCAGCTCGACAAGCGGAACGTCGCCTCCTTCATGAACGAATGACGGCACATCTTTGAACCCTTGCTCAATTTCCGCCGCTGTCAAATTGGCAATGTCGCCGCTAAAGAGCGCTTCAGAAATGCGAATCGCTTGCCTGAGCGCCTCTTCGCCGTGCACGAGCTTTGTCACTTCCTCGGCAAGCGCCTTTTGGGCCGCCCGCTTCTCTGGGGCCTCACGAAGCTCTTGTTCAAGCGCTTCGATTTCCTCTTTCGACAGGAACGTAAAGTACTTCAAGTAACGGATCACATCGCGGTCATCGGTGTTGATCCAAAACTGGTAAAACTCGTACGGCGATGTTTTCTCTTTATCGAGCCAAATCGTGCCGCTTTCCGTTTTCCCGAATTTCGTGCCGTCCGCTTTCGTCACAAGCGGGATCGTCAAGCCAAACGCCCGCGCCTCGCCTTTCGTTTTGCGAATAAGCTCAAGCCCTGCCGTGATGTTGCCCCATTGGTCGCTTCCGCCGATTTGCAGGCGGCAGCCTTCTGTCTCGTACAACTTCAGGAAGTCATACGCCTGCAGCATCATATAACTGAACTCGGTAAACGAAATGCCCGTCTCGATGCGCGATTGCACCGACTCTTTCGCCATCATGTAGTTGACGCTGAAATGCTTGCCGACGTCGCGCAAAAACGTAATGACATCCAGCGGCCCAATCCAGTCGTAGTTGTTTTTGATTTTCGCCGGATTGCCGTCCGCTTCAAAATCTAAAAAGCGGCCGAGCTGCTCTTTAATACGCGCGCTCCATGCCTCGACCGTCTCTTTGGCATTGAGCGTGCGCTCGCTTTTTTTCCCGCTCGGGTCACCGATTAATCCTGTCGCCCCACCGACTAGGGCGATCGGCCGGTGCCCCGCCTGCTGGAAGCGGCGCAGCGTCAAAATGGCAGCCAAGTTGCCAATATGCAAACTGTCCGCCGTCGGGTCAAACCCGCAGTAGAGCGTCACCCGCTCCTCATTCAACAGCTTGCGCAACCCGTCTTCATCCGTCGTTTGGTTGACGAGCCCGCGCCATTGCAATTCTGCAAGCAAATCCATGTCCTTCACCTCTCTATGAATGTCACGAAAAAGAAAACACCCGCCCGTGATGAAGGGGCGAGTGTCGAACCGCGGTACCACCCTACTTAGAAAGCATGACGCTTTCTCGCTCATTTGGATAACGGCGCCGGCCGGCGGATGGCTACTAGGTGCCAAAACCGTTCGCCATCGCTGCTCAGGGAGGTAATTCGCGCCTGCCTGTGGGCTGGCTCGCACCGTCCGCCAGCTCTCTGCACCAGGGAGACAGCCGCTACTTGTTCCCGTCATCGCTTTCTCATATGAAATATATACATTTTTTTATCATAGCGATGCACTCGCTGTCAACCCTAACGCTTTTCGCACAAACGGCGAAAAATCGGCAAAATTCCACAATGACATCCCTTTCCTATGGTATACTTATACATAATGATCCACCACATAGGGGGGCCGGCATGAAACGAAACCAACTTTCCTTTTCTCTCGAAAAAGCGTGGCATTATTTTTCACTTACATACGATGTTGTTTGGAACGTCATCTTGATTTTGCTCATCGCCACACTCTGCCTTGTCTGCTTTGCCATCGGCGCGGGAGCCGGCTATTTTGCCTTTTTGGTCAAGGATATGCCCGTTCCCTCGCCCGACGAGATGAAAAAGGAGATTTACAGTTACGGCGAAACGAGCCATATGTACTTTGACGGCGGCGTGTATTTAGGGCGATTCCGGTCCGACCTTGACCGCGAGGCGGTGCGCCTGTCCGACGTGTCTCCGTACGTCGTGCAAGCCATCATCGCGACCGAAGACGAACATTTTTATGAACATGACGGCGTCGTTCCGAAGGCAGTCATCCGCGCCATGTTTCAAGAGCTGACGAACTCGCCGGTCAAAAGCGGCGGGAGCACGCTTACGCAGCAGCTCGTCAAAAATCAACTGCTGACAAGCGAAGTGTCGTTCGAGCGGAAGGCGAAAGAAATGCTGCTTTCGCTTCGCCTGGAGAAATTTTTTTCCAAAGAGGACATTTTAGAGGCGTATTTAAACGTCGTTCCGTTCGGCCGCAATTCTTCGGGGCGCAACATTGCCGGCATCCAAGCCGCGGCCCAGGGCGTCTTTGGCGTCAACGCCAAAGAGTTGAATCTCGCTCAAGCGGCGTTTTTGGCCGGACTGCCGCAAAACCCGTTCGTCTACACCCCGTTTGCCGCTGACGGCAGCGTCAAACCGGACATCTCGGCGGGCTTGAAGCGGATGAAAACGGTGCTTTACCGGATGAAGCGGGCCGGCTATATTTCCGAAGGGCAGTACAAGGAAGCGCTTGCCTATGATGTGGCGAAGCATTTGGCCGCCCCGAAGCCGTCGCCGTTTGAACGGTATCCGTTTTTGACGATGGAAATCGAGAGACGGGCAAAAGACGTGCTGGCGGAAACGTTCGCCAAGCGCGACGGCTATAAGCCGGAAGAGCTGAAGCGCGACCCCGCTCGTTCCCGCCGCTACCTCGGCGAGGCGGAAAAAGCGCTGCGCCAAGGCGGATATCGTATTTACACGACGATCGACAAGAATATTTATGAGCAGATGCAGCGCATCGCCGCTCGTTACGCCTATTACGGCAGCGACAATGTGTATTACACCAAAGACAAGAAAACGGGAAAAATGGTCGCCCATCGCCAACCGGTCGAAGTCGGGGCGATGCTCATCGAAAACAAAACCGGAAAAATCATCAGTTTCGTCGGCGGCCGCGATTACAAGCGCGAACAGTTGAATCACGCCACCCAAGCGCACCGTTCCAACGGGTCAACGATGAAGCCGCTCTTAGTATACGCGCCGGCGATGGAGATGGGCGTCATCCAGCCAGGCACCATCATTCCCGATCTCCCGCTGTCGATCGGTTCGTATACGCCGAAAAACGCCGATGGAAAGACGCATGGCCTCGTGACGGCGCGTGATGCTTTGCGGTGGTCGTACAACATCCCGGCCGTGCGGACGTACAGGCGAATCCAATCGAAACAGCCGGTCGACTATTTGCGCAAAATGGGGATCACAAGCGTCTCAAAGCAAGAAGAGGCCAACCCGGCCTTGGCGATCGGCGGGACGCACATCGGCGTCACCGTCGAAGAAAACGTCAACGCCTATGCGACGTTTGCCAACTACGGGTCGTTCGTCGATGCGTACATGATCGAGAAAATTACCGACAAGGACGGAAACATCATCTACCAGCATCAAACGAAGCCCGTTCCCGTCTTTTCCCCGCAGACGTCGTACTTGATGATTGACATGATGCGTGATGTGCTTAATGGCGGGACCGCCTCTTCAGTGCGGCGCTACTTGACCTTCTCCGCCGACTGGGCCGGAAAAACCGGAACATCCCAAGACAAGCGCGATTCGTGGTTTATCGCCGTCAATCCAAGCGTCACGTTCGGTGTTTGGGTCGGCTACGACCGGCCGGCGCCGCTTGAGTCGCGCTACAAAGGGCTTTCCTACAGCCAGCGCACCCAGCTGTTATGGGCGCGGTTGATCAATGCTGCCTATCAAGAAAACCCGAAGCTCATCGCTCCGCCGAAGCGGTTTCTCATGCCAGGCGGCATCGTCCGCCGCGCTTACTGCGCCGCGAGCGGCTTCAGCCCGTCAGAGACGTGCCGGCAAGCCGGGCTCGTCCGCTATGATTTGTACAATACGAAATTTACCCCAAAAGAGGGGGAAGAGAACGATTTAACCGAAGGCCGGTTTGTCATCATCGACGGACGCCGTTATGCGGCGCTCGAGACGACGCCGGAAGAATTTGTCACGCGCGGGGTCATCGCCAATCCGGACGTGCTCAGCGAGTGGGGGATAAGCGATGCGGACTGGGCCAGCGCTGATTTTGCCGCCGCCCCCTTGGAAGACAACGGGCGCGATCCGGCCTCGCCTTCCGTCCGTCTAAACGGGGGCCAACTCGTCTGGAGCGGCCGCAGTGAACGCGATGTGATCGGCTATCGCGTCTACGAGCTTGACCATACAGGGGGGCGCCGCGTCGTCGCTGTCATCAAAAGGGGAGAGGCAACGGCTTTTTCCGCCCTCAAACCAGGAGCAGCATATTGCGTCACCGCCGTGGACATTGCCGGCCGCGAATCGGCGCCGTCAGCCTCCGTCTCCCTGCCGTCGGCCGCGCCCCACGAACCGCCGGCGCAGAAAGGGGATGACGCCGGAAACAACAGGCAGCCGCCGGCTGACGGAAACAATGCGGCCAATGGCAACACGCAGCCGCCGGCCTCGAGGTAAAGATAAAGAGGGTGTCCCAAACGTTCGGGACACCCTTTTGCCTTGCTGTATATAGCGGGCACATGATATTCCGCCCGGTTGAAGGGGCGCTGCCGTTTCGGGCCAGCCCCTTGCGGAAGCGCACGTTGTTCCGGTCTCCGCGCCAAAAGCGCATTTCTGTACGAAACGGATTGAGGGACATAGAAGAAAGGGGCCCTGACCGTGCCGGGCCCCTTATTGTTCAGTCTTCCATCGTCGACAAATCGCCGGTCGGCAAGTTGAGCTCCCACGCCTTTAGGACGCGGCGCATGATTTTCCCGCTCCGCGTTTTCGGCAGCTTGTCGCGGAACTCGATCTCACGCGGCGCGGCGTGGGCGGCGAGCCCTTTTTTCACGAACTGGCGGATGTCTTCTTTCAGCTCTTCAGACGGCTCATAGCCTTCGCGAAGCGCGATGAACGCTTTGATGATTTCCCCGCGCACCGGGTCCGGCTTGCCGATGACGCCGGCTTCGGCCACGGCCGGATGCTCGACGAGCTTGCTTTCGACTTCAAACGGCCCAACGCGCTCGCCGGATGTGTTGATGACATCGTCAACGCGGCCTTGGAACCAGAAGTAGCCGTCTTCGTCCATGTACGCCGAGTCGCCCGAGACGTACCAGTCGCCGATAAAGTACGATTCATATTTTTGCGGGTTGTTCCAAATCGTTTTCATCATCGACGGCCAGCCTTTTTTGATGGCCAAGTTGCCCATCCGGTACGGCGGCAAGACGTTTCCTTGGTCATCAATGATCGCCGCCTCAACGCCCGGAATCGGTTTCCCCATCGATCCCGGCTTGATTTCCATGCACGGGTAGTTGCAAATGAGATGGGCGCCCGTTTCCGTCATCCACCACGTATCATGGATGCGGCGGCCGAACACTTTCAGCCCCCAGCGGATGACTTCCGGGTTGAGCGGCTCGCCGACGCTCAAAATGTGGCGGAGCGAGCTTAAATCGTATTTTTTCACGACTTCATCGCCGGCGCCCATCAGCATGCGGAACGCCGTCGGCGCGCTGTACCAGACGGTGACGCCGAAGTCTTGGATCGTTTGATACCAAGCATCCGGGCTGAAGCGGCCGCCGACGATGACGCTTGACGCCCCGCACAGCCATGGGCCGAAAATGCCGTACGACGTTCCGGTCACCCAGCCCGGATCGGCCGTGCACCAGTAAATGTCGTCTTCTTTTAAGTCGAGCACCCATTTCGCCGTTTGATAGTGCTGAATCATCGCGTTATGGACGTGCAGGACGCCTTTCGGCTTGCCTGTCGAACCGGATGTGTAATGCAAAATCAAGCCGTCCTGGCGGTCGACCCATTCGATGTCGAAGTGCTTGCTCGCCTCGTTCATCCGCTTTTTCAAATCGATGTACGGCCCTTCTTCGACAACGCCGTCGCCGACCAAAAAGACGTACTTCAACTCCGGCAAATCGCCGACCGGCACGCGCGGCAGAAGCTCCGGCGTCGTAATGATCGCCTTCGCCCCGCTGTCTTCGAGGCGGTCGCGCACCGCTCCTTCCATGAACGCCTCAAACAACGGTCCGACGATGGCGCCGGTTTTAATGATCCCAAGCACCGCAAAGTACAGTTCCGGAGAACGCGGCATGAACACGAACACACGGTCGCCCTTCTGAATGTCCGCCGCCTGTTTTAAGACGTTCGCCACCTTATTGGACATCTCTTTCATTTCTTTGAACGTATATTTCTCATTCCGCACCGCATCCCGGTAGTAAAGCGCCACTTTATTTTTACGGAACGACTCAGCATGGCGGTCGATCGCCTCGTACGCCATGTTGACCCGTCCCGTCTCATACCAAGAAAACGCTTTCTCTGTTTCCGACCATTGAAACTGTTTATATGTTTCTTCGTAGTTTTTCAAATTGTAGTCCCCTTGTATGACAGGAAGCCGTTCTGTGTTCATTCTCCGATCCCCCTTATGTAAGTGATTACATTTCTATTATAGTCGATTGAAAACCATTTCTCAATTTTTAAAATATTCCTTGTCCCCACTTTTTTGAAATTTTTTTGAACCGCGCCATCCGGCGCCATTTTTATGTATAATGGAAGCAGAACGACCAATTCAGGTGGTGGACGAATGGAACATAAAAAAACGTATAACGCCAAAGAGCTGAAAACCCCGAAAGGAACGCTCCTCATCGAAGGGCCGGTGACGCCGGAAGCGTTGGCCAGCTACGAATTCCACCATGACCTCACTTCCTTCCGCCCGCCTGCCAAACAGCACAAAGCGTTGATCGAAATCGCCAAGCTGCCGGAAGGGCGGATCATCATCGCCCGCCGCGGCGAGGTGATTGTCGGATATGTGACGTTTTTGTATCCCGATCCGCTTGAGCGTTGGTCGGAAGGGAACATGGAAAATTTGCTCGAGCTTGGCGCCATTGAAGTCATTCCGGAGTTCCGCGGGTTTGGCGTCGGAAAAAATTTGTTGATCGTCTCGATGATGGACGACGCCATGGAAGACTACATCATCATTACAACGGAGTATTATTGGCATTGGGATTTAAAAGGCACGGGGCTGAACGTATGGGAGTACCGAAAAGTGATGGAGAAAATGATGAACGCCGGCGGGCTCGTCTGGTATGCGACCGACGACCCGGAAATTTGCTCGCATCCGGCGAACTGCCTCATGGTCCGCATCGGCAAACGGGTCGACGCCGAATCGATTCAACGGTTCGACCGGCTTCGGTTTATGAACCGCTACATGTATTAAATGAACTCCAGGCCTGCCTGCCGAAAAGCCGGCCGTCGGTTGAACAATCGCAACATATGCGAAAGAAACGGGTGTACGGACGGATGGCTTCGGCCGTTCGCTGCATACAAGGCGGCGGCCGCGGGCGAAACGACGCGGGCTCGCCTGCGGCTGACAGCCGGCCGATCATGCATGAAATGACAAAGGGGAGAGGGAAAGCATGATTGTCGAACAAATCATGAAAACGCGGGTGGTGACACTCCGTCCCACGAATACGATCGCCGAAGCGCTGCAGCTGCTCAGACATCACCGCATCCGCCATCTGCCGGTCATCGATGAAAGCGGGAGATTGATCGGCCTTGTGACCGATCGCGATTTGCGCGACGCGAGCCCATCCATTTTCCATCTTCATGAACATCTGGAAGACTTGCAAAAACCGGTCAGCACGATGATGAAAACCGACCTCATCGTCGGCCATCCGCTCGATTTCGTCGAGGAGGCGGCGGCGCTCTTTTACGAACACCGAATCGGCTGCCTGCCGATCGTCAACCATGGGAAACTCGTGGGCATCATCACGCAAACGGATTTGCTCCGCACGTTCATTGAATTGACCGGCGTTCACCAGCCGGGGTCGCAAATCGAGATCAAAGTGCCGAACGAGGCCGGCATGTTAAGCAAAGCGGCGGCCATCATCAGCGAGCGCCATGTGAACATCGCCAGCGTCTTGGTGTATCCAGCTCCGGATCCGAATGAGAAAATTCTAGTCTTCCGTGTGCAGACGATGAACCCGCTTCCGTTGATCCGCGATTTGCAAAACGCCGGCTATCGCGTGCTATGGCCGAACTTGCCGGGGGTTACGTCATGAGCGGAAACTGCGCATTCGTCTATAGCGAGCAATTTCTTCAGTACAAATTTCATGATAACCATCCGTTCAACCAGCTGCGGGTCAAAATGACATACGACTTGCTTTGCACGCTCGGCTCGCTCGAAGACCGCCAGATCGTCGCCCCGCGCATGGCGACCGATGACGAGCTCGCACTCATTCACGACCGCTCCTACATCGAGGCGGTGAAAGCGGCCGGGCGCGGCGAACTGTCGGAAGCGGCGGCGCAAAACTACGGCCTTGGCACCGAAGATACGCCGATTTTCCCGAACATGCACGAGGCGAGCGCCCTCTTGGTTGGCAGCACGCTGACTGCTGTCGACGCGGTTCTTTCCGGAGCAGCCGAGCATGCCCTCAACTTGGGCGGCGGCCTGCACCACGGCTTCCGCGGCAAAGCATCCGGCTTTTGCGTCTACAACGACAGCGCGGTCGCCATCCAATACATCCGGGAGAAATACGGACTGCGCGTGTTGTACGTCGACACCGACGCCCACCATGGCGACGGGGTGCAATGGGCGTTTTACGACGATCCGAACGTCTGCACGTTTTCCATTCATGAAACGGGGCGCTATTTGTTCCCAGGGACCGGAAATGTCAACGAGCGCGGCTTAGGCGCAGGCTACGGCTATTCGTTCAACATTCCCGTTGATGCGTTCACGGAAGACGAATCATGGATCGCCGCCTATACGACCGCGCTTCGGGAAATCGCCGACTTTTTCCGCCCGGATGTCATCGTGACGCAAAACGGCGTCGACGCCCACTATTACGATCCGCTCACCCATTTGTCGGTGACGATGAAAACATACCGCGCCATTCCGAAGCTCGCGCACGAAATCGCCCATCAATATTGCGGCGGACGCTGGATCGCCGTCGGCGGCGGTGGGTATGACATTTGGCGCGTCGTGCCGCGGGCGTGGGCGCTCCTTTGGCTCGAGATGACCGGACGCGCCGACGTATCGGGCCCGTTGCCGGATGAGTGGCGCCAACGCTGGCAACCGCTTTCACCCGTCGCGCTTCCGCTTGAGTGGGACGACCCGGATGACTTGTATCCCCCGATTCCGCGCAAAGCAGAGATCAGCGAAAAAAATGCGCAGACGGTGGAAAAAGCGTTGTATTTCATCCGCAGCCAGCGGCCGGCACGGTGACCGGCCGGCCGAACCGCCCTCCAAATTCAGAAACAATAGGCGAAGGGGGCTGCTTTTTATGGGCGCCATCGAGCCGGTTCGCGCCTGTTGGCGGCGCATGGGAAACGCAAACGAGAGCGCCTCGGCGGGCGCGTTCGGAGGAAACGCGAAAAAGGCTGATCCGAAAACGCTCCGCGTTTTCGGATCAGCCTCGCTCCTTATTTCGTCGATTCCCGCACTTCAAGCCGGTGCGGCAAGACGACGATATGGTTGTCGACTTTCTCCTTGTTCATGTACTTCGTCAGCAGCCGCATCGCCACCGCTCCGATGTCGTACATCGGCTGCACGACGGTCGTCAGCCGCGGCCGCACCATCGTCGCAAGCCTTGTGTTGTCAAAACCGACGACTTCCATCTCTTCCGGCACGCGCACGTGATGGTCTTGGGCGCTGTGGATGATGCCGAGCGCCATTTCGTCCGTGCCGGCAAACACCGCCGTCGGTCGTTCGGCAAGCTCCGCGATTTTCTCATACGCTTCCAAGCCGGAGTCGTATGAATTGTCGCCCTCAACAACCAGCTCTTCGTCATATGGCACCCCGCGCTCTTCCAACGCGCGCCGATAGCCAGCCAACTTCCGCTGGTTGATCGGATCGTCGGTCGGACCGGTCACATACGCCACACGGCGGTTTCCTTTTTCTAGCAAATACATCACCGCTTCAAACGCCGCCTGCTCATAATCGATGTTGACCGATGGAATCTCCTCCGGTCCGACCGTCGCCGCCAGCACGATCGGCACCGATGATTTTTGAAATTCGGCGACGTGCTCTTCGGTGATGATCCCGCCCATAAACAACAGGCCGTCCACTTGCTTGGCGAGCATCGTGTTGAGCAAATGCAGCTCTTTTTCTTTGTTTTGGTCGGAGTTGCTTAAAATAATGTTGTATTTGTACATCGTTGCAATGTCTTCAATGCCGCGCGCCAGTTCGGCGAAGAAAATGCTCGAAATATCCGGGATGATCACCCCGACCGTCGTCGTTTTTTTGCTCGCCAACCCCCGCGCCACTGCATTCGGGCGGTAACCGAGCCGCTCGATCGCTTCCAACACTTTTTTTCGTGTCGACGGCTTGACGTTCGGGTTGCCGTTCACGACGCGCGAAACAGTCGCCATCGAGACGTTCGCCTCCCGCGCCACGTCATAAATCGTTACGGTCATTCCGTTCACTCCTTTTCACTCAACCGGTCAAATTCCGAATGTATGTACAACCATCATACGATACATTATCGCCAACTCGCAACGAAATCGCAACCATTTTGCCGGTTTGTTCACAAACCGTTCACCAATAGTTTGCCCGAAACCGCGCCATTGCATGAAAAGGAAGCCGCTGTTTCCCCATGTTTTGGCGCTGGGCGCCAACTGCCCCCAGTGCAAACGAAACCACGCCGGACAGCGCGATTCGGTTGCCCTATCATGCCGCCAACCCAACCGTCCTCCATTTCCCGCCTCGACCACAGCCTGCTTCGCACTGCCTCAAAAACAAAAGACGCCCCAACACAATGGGACGTCTTCTTTCGCCAACACGCCGCCCTTTGCCCTTTACGCTTGAACAAACTGGCGTTGGAACGCGCGCACTTCTTCCATAAACTCATTGAATTGGGCGATGTCCATTTGCTGGGCCGAATCGGACAAGGCGACAGCCGGATCCGGATGCACTTCGGCCATGACGCCGTCGGCGCCGATCGCCAACGCCGCTTTGGCGCACGGGATGAGCAGATCGCGCCGCCCGGTCGAGTGGGTGACATCGACGAACACAGGCAAGTGCGTTTCTTTCTTCAAAATCGGCACGGCCGAAATGTCGAGCGTGTTGCGCGTCGCCCGCTCGTACGTGCGAATGCCGCGCTCGCACAAAATGATTTGCCCGTTGCCTTGGGACATAATGTATTCGGCGGCGTTGATGAACTCCTCGATCGTCGCCGCCAGGCCGCGTTTTAACAAAATCGGCTTATTCACCTGGCCGGCTGCCTTGAGCAGTTCAAAGTTTTGCATGTTGCGGGCGCCGATTTGGATCACGTCAATATAATCCAACGCGGTCTCAATGTCCGCCGGCGTGACGATTTCGCTGATGACCGCCAAATCAAACTCATCGGCGATCCGTTTTAAAATTTTCAGCCCTTCCACGCCGAGCCCTTGGAAGTCGTACGGCGAGGTGCGCGGTTTGTACGCACCGCCGCGCAGCAGCTTGATGCCTTGTTTTTTCACCGCTTCGGCAACCGCAGCCACTTGCTCGTAGCTTTCCACCGCACACGGGCCCATGACAAAATATTGCTTGCCGTCGCCGATCCGCTCTCCTTTCACCTCGACGATCGTGTTTTCTGGATGCTTTTTCCGCGAGACAAGCAGCGCTTTCCGATGGTCATCTTCTTGCAATTCGAGCGCCGCTTTGAAAATTTCCTTGAAAATGTGCTGCAGCGTCGACGTTTCGAACGGACCGTCGTTATACTCGGAAATGAGGTCGAGCATTTTCCGCTCGCGCACCGGGTCGTAGCGGTGCGTTCCTTGCGCTTCTTTGATCTTGCCGATTTCTTGAACGAGCCGCCCCCGTTCGTTGATCAGCTTCAACAATTGCAGGTTAATCTCATCGACCCTTGCCCGCAGCTCCTCCAACCGTTCGTTGCTCATGCTTTTCTCATCCTTTCGCCTATTTTCATGCATCGTTTCCGCCCCATAGCGGCCGCCGGCCGGCTGCGTTCGGGGCGCTTCCCCGTTTTGAAGATCGAAGTTTTGTAATTAGTCTTTATTATAATCGATGACTTAGCGGTTGTCACGAAAAAAATGCTTTTTTGATTAAACGCTTTTAAGTGGTAAAGTTTAAAAGGAGAACAAACCGCCTGTCGCGCGGACAGGCGGCTAGGCGGTCGCTATGTTCGTTCTCAGCGCATCGTACGTAATAGCCCAATGGGACGCGTGCCAGACGACTTTGCCGTTTTCAAACAAAAGCGCCTGCGGCGATTCGTGCTTAACGCCGGTCGTCTCGGCGATGTAGTTCGAGAGCGGGCGCGCTTCTTGAACGTACAGGCAATATACCGCGAGCTCCGGGTGATCGGCGGCGAACTTTTCACATTCGCCGAACGCCGCTCGGCTGATCGGACATGTTAGGCTATGTTTGACGAACAAAAAGCGGTTCGTTTCCTTCTTGACGCGTTCAAACTGTTCGACGGTTTCCAGTTTCTCCATTCCCACGTTCTGCTCACTCCATTCCGCTTCGGTGTCCCATCGTTTGCTCGGCGTCATCGAGCGCCGCTTCCGCTTCCTCAAGCAGCTTTTGCAGCGTCTCGCGGTCGGCCGGCTCAGCGGATGGCGGAATCGGGATCGTCGCTTTTTCAGCACCGGTCTTTGCCTCTTCGGCTTCGGACGGGGCCTCAGCTGTTTTCAGCGGGATGAACTCGGCGATTTCCTTCGTTTTCTCTTTCGCTGTTTCCAACCATTCCGCCGCCGTCGTTTTCACCGGCTCCCACGTTTCGCTGCTGCTCCATTCCGCGAGCCATTGCCGTCCTTTCTCACTTGTTAAAAACATGGCCGCCGCCGCGCCGGCGATGCCGCCGACAAGCGCCCCAAGCAAAAATCCGCCGTTATTTTTCGCCATTTTGCATTCCCTCCTGTTCACGCAATCGTTCCCTTTCCCTCCATTTTTCCCTTAGTTCGAGCAAAACATTAGCCCATTGCAACGTTTTGCGCCATTTTTTCCGCTCGCCGCCCGCTCGAGCCGACAGCGCCGCGGCTGTCTGCTGAAGGGCGCGGTTGAACGAGCGGACGGCGTCGCCGACTTCACTGACGGCTTCGACGGCGCTGTTCAGCTTTTCCACCTTCTTTTGCACATCGCCGGCGATGTCGTTCGCCGTATGCAAAAGCTCGGTGACTTCGCGGGCCACCGCTTGCACTTGCTCCTCCATATGGCCCACCGCCGCCGTCAGCCGGCGCAGCGTTTCCTGCAGGACGACGAGCGTCCTCGCGATGTACACGACAAGCAGCAAAAACGCCGCCGCCGCCACCGCAGCGCTCGCGTACAAAAGCCACTCCACTTCGTTTCCCTCCTTGCCGTCCGGACCGCCTCATCCCGTTTGTACCCGTTTGCCTCCGCCTTTAAACGTTCGCCGCCGTCTCATTCGATTCCTGCCGCCCAACAAAAAACGGGCTGTTTTGGTCACAGCCCGCTTCCCGGCCGGCCGCTACGCGGACAGAACGGCCTGTTCGTACGCCTGTTGAAATTTTTGAATATCGCCGGCGCCCATAAACACCAACACTGCATCCGGATGCTGTTTCAACACTGCGACGTTGTCTTCTTCAAGCAGCTGCGAGCGCGGAATTTGCGCCTGCAAATCGCGGATGGACAGCTTGCCCTCGCGTTCGCGCGCCGAGCCGAAAATATCGCATAAATAGACGTGGTCGGCCTGTTTTAAACTTTCGGCAAACTCGCGCAAAAACGTCTGCGTTCGCGTATACGTGTGCGGCTGGAAAATGGCGACGACCTCGCGTCCCGGATATTTTTGCCTTGCCGCCTCCAATGTGGCGGTAATTTCGCGCGGATGATGGGCATAATCGTCAATCAACACCTGGCGCCCGACCGTTTTTTCGCTGAAGCGGCGTTTCACCCCTTGGAACGTCTGCAGCCGGGCGGCGATCGTGCCGGCGTCAATGCCTTCATAGTGGCAAAGGGCGATGACCGCGAGCGCATTCAGCACGTTATGGGTGCCAAAGCGCGGGATGGAAAAAGAGGCAAAAAACGTGTTGCGCACGAACACGTCAAACGCCGTCCCTTCGGTCGTCTTGACAATATTGCGCGCCTGAAAATCGTTTTCGTCGCTAAGCCCGTAAAACAAAATCGGCACTTTCGCCTGGAGATTCGGCAAATACGGATCATCCCCGCAGGCGACAATCGCCTTGTTCACTTGTTCCGCCATTTGTTGGAAGGCGGAAAAGACGTCGTCAATATTGGCAAAATAGTCGGGGTGGTCGAAGTCAATGTTCGTCATGATTGCATAATCGGGAAAATAGGACAGAAAATGCCGGCGGTACTCGCACGCCTCAAACACAAAGTATTTGCTCCCCGGCTCCCCTCTTCCCGTTCCGTCCCCAATTAAATATGACGTAGGGTGCGCCCCTTGCATCACGTGAGCGAGCAAGCCCGTCGTCGTCGTCTTTCCATGTGAGCCGGTCACCGCGATGCTTGTGAATTTCCCCGCCAGCTCGCCCAAAAAGCGGTGGTATCGAATGACAGGGACGCCGAGTTGACGGGCCGCTTCGATTTCCTCATGCGTATCGGAAAAGGCGTTGCCGGCAATGACCGTATAACCTGGGCGGATATTGTCTTTGGAAAAAGGCAAAACCGGGATGCCCCGTTCCTCGAGCACCTTTTGCGTAAAAAACCACTTTTCTACATCCGACCCTTGCACTGTATAGCCGAGATCATGAAGCACTTGTGCAAGCGCGCTCATTCCCGTGCCTTTGATGCCAACAAAATGGTAAACTGTCATCGCTAAGCCCTCCAGCCATCTTCTCTCTGTAGAACAGTATATGATATTCGTCTAGTTTTGCCATTTGCTTCATGCCGCCGCGCCGGCGGTTTCATTTCCCCATTATAGCACGGCCGGCGGCAAAACACTACCGCCCGGAAGCAACGCCGTTGGCAGGGCGCCCGCCGTGCTCCCCGCGCCAGCGCGCCCACTCTTCCTCGCTCATCAGCACATCGCGCGGTTTGCTGCCGCGCGCTTCCGAGATGAGCCCATGATGCTCCATCATCTCGATGAGCCGGGCGGCGCGGTTGTAGCCGATGCGGAAATGACGCTGCAAACTTGACGTTGACGCCCCTCCCTGGGCGATGACAAACCGGCATGCTTCGTCAAACAGCTCGTCGTCTTCCTCGCCGAACGCCGCCGCTTGCCGGAACTCGTCCGGACTGAACATGTACGAAGGGGCTTGCTGCGCTTTCACGTGGGCGGTGACCCGCTCAATTTCTTCATCGGAAATGAAGCAGCCTTGCAACCGCACCGGCTTGGCTGACCCGTTTTCCAAAAAAAGCATATCGCCGCGCCCAAGCAGCCGCTCGGCGCCGTTCACATCCAAAATCGTGCGCGAGTCGACTTGGGAAGAAACAGAAAAGGCGATGCGCGTCGGAATGTTCGCCTTGATCAAGCCGGTGATGACGTCAACCGACGGCCGTTGCGTGGCGATCAACAAGTGAATGCCGCACGCCCGCGCCTTTTGCGCCAAGCGGCAAATCGATTCCTCGACATCGGCCGGGGCGGCCATCATCAAATCAGCCAGTTCGTCGATGACGATGACGATGTACGGCAACGGCGGCTCACTTCCCCCGCTTGCACGCAGACGGTCATTGTATTTTTCAAGATCGCGCACGCCGGCATGGACAAACAGCTCGTACCGCCGCTCCATTTCGCCGACCGCCCACTTGAGCGCCCCGGCGGCCGCTTTTGCTTCGGTGATGACCGGGCTGAGCAAATGCGGCAAGCCGTTGTACGGGGCAAGCTCCACCATTTTTGGATCAATCAGCAGCCACTTCACCTCATGCGGGGCGGCTTTGTACAACATGCTGACAAGCATAGCGTTCATGCAGACGCTTTTGCCTGACCCGGTCGCCCCGGCAATGAGACCATGGGGCATGTTGCGGATATCGGTCACGACCGGCGCGCCGCTGATGTCAAGCCCAAGGGCGACAGTGAGCGGAGAGCGGCGCTCGCGGAAGGCGCGGTCGTCTAAAATCTCCCGCAGCCGCACCGGACGGCTCGATGGGTTCGGCACTTCAATGCCGATCGTCCGCTTTCCGGGAATCGGCGCTTCAATCCGAATGTCTTTCGCTGCCAAACTCAGTTTAATGTCGTCCGTCAAGCTCGTAATTTTGCTTACTTTCACGCCCAAATCGGGCTGCACTTCAAACTGCGTCACCGTCGGCCCTTGCGTTGCCCCAACGACCTTCGCTCCGATATGGAAGCTCGCAAACGTCCGGTCGAGGCGGGCGCATTGTTCGCGAATCCACTGTTCGTCAGCAGACGCCGCCTCCCCGGGCGGCTCAAGCAACGCAGACGGCGGCAGCGAATAGCCGTCCCGGCGCGAGCGTTCCTCGAGCTTGCGCCGGTCTTCCTTTAGCATCATCACATTGTACGGGATGCGCGCCCGTCCGAGACGGGGAGAAGACAGCCGCGCTTCTTCTTCCCGTCCGGCGCCTTTCTCCGCCCCATGGCCGCGTTGCCCCTCATCCGGTCGCGGCGCTCCTTCTTCTAGCACCTTGGTGATCTTCTCCGCCGCCGTTTCATTCTCAATCGCCTCTTCAAGCCGCGGACCGGCGCCAAAGACGGACCGCTCCTCTTCCTCTTGCCCGGCGCCCCTTTTCTGCTGATCGTGCTGCCGCTCATCCGATCGCGGCGCCCCTTCTTCCGCGGCCTTGGCCATAGTCTCTGCTGCCGTTTCGCTCCCGGCCGCAACGGCGGCTTGTTCATCCGGTGGGGCGGTCGCTTTGCTGCTCTCTTCCTGTTCGGGCGGCGCCAAAGAGGCGGAGCGGCTTTGCTCCGGCTTAAAGTCGGAAACCGGCGTTCGTTTTGCCCCCCGCTGTTCGCCGCCCTGTCTTTGATACCCAAACACCGGCGACGGCACATCGGACGGGCGGAACGGGCGTTTTTCCGCCGTTTCCCGCGCCAGGCTGTCTGACGGGCGGCCAGAGGCCGGCCGCGTTCTTCCCCCGTCTGCCAACCGCTGCGGCTGTTTCTGTTCCTCCCGCGGCTGATCGTCGGGAATGAGCGGAAACCGAAAGCGGCCTTGCGGGTATTGGTACACCACTTTCGCCTCTGCACGCTCCGGTTGAGGAATGGGCGGCTGTTCCTGCTCTTCTTCCTCCGCAAACATGCGAAGCCATCGTTTCCAAAATTTCATCGGCCGTTTCACTCTTTCTATCTCATTCATTGTCGGCAAAAACGCCGTCGGGACGGTCAAAACACGAACGGCTGGCCGACTTCGTACTCGTCAGAGAGCACAAGAATCCCTTTTTCTTGCGGGGCGTTCGGCAGCCCGAGTTCGCGCGCCGAACAAATCATGCCGGATGACCGGACGCCGCGCAGCTCGCTTTCCTGAATGACAAGGCCGCTCGGCATGACGGCGCCGATTTTGGCGACGACGACTTTCTGCCCGGCGGCGACGTTCGGCGCCCCACAGACGATTTGCAGCACTTCACCGCCGACATCGACTTGGCAGACGCTCAGTTTGTCGGCGTTCGGATGCTTCGTTTTTTCTTTCACATATCCGACGACAAACTTCGGCGACAAATCAGCCTCGATCGGTTCGTCAAAACCGTTTTTCGCCAAAATGTCATTGATGACGCCAACGAGTTCTTCATCGACATCGAGCGGGCCACTGCCGGAAAACGGATGGTATGAAGAAGCGGAAAAAATGTTGTAACCGACCGTCTCTCCGCTCCGCTCCGAAAAAATGCGAACGACGTCGCCTCGTTTCACAAACGCCCGCTCTTCGGCAGGAATCGGCTTCAGCGACACAAGCAATACATCGCCGATTCCTTCGCGATTGTAAAATACATTCATCGGTTGATTCCTCCTTGCACCTTACGTTCTCCGTTTTTTTCCTAAAATAAAAATAGGTTCCAACTCCCCATTTTCGTACAAAAAGGATAAGGCGGTAATCGGCACGCGGCCGCCGGCAAAAAAACTCATCGTCATTTGCGCTAGAACGTCGTAGCCGACCTCGTTGCGCAAATCGGCGATAATGAGCACATCTTGATGCGGGACGGCCAACGCCATCGTCCCTTCGATGCGCGCTTCCATTTCCGCCAAAAATGCCTCGTTCAACAACCGGCTCGCATCATAGCCGTCGTTCGTATTGACAAAATAAAACACGTTGTCCGCCACGCGGTCTTCTTTCACCGGCGTCGGCAACGACCGGACGTTGAAACGGGCGATTTCCTTCACCCGTTCGGCGCTCCACCGCTCCGCTTTCAGCATTTGTTCATCGATCAAGCGGTACGTTTTGCCTAAATCAAGCGCATAATAAATGCGCGTTTCCGCCGTATGGCCATCGTGCACAAGCGGCACGCCTTCTTTCGTCTCCGTCGGAAACGATGTCGAGCGAATGACCGGGTAAATGTTCCGCTCGTTGCCGGAAAGCGCGGCCGCTTCTTCCATCGTTTTCAGCGTTTGTTCCACGTAATAGACGATTTCGCGCACCGCTTCGTCTTTTTGATCGTGCCACTTGGCGATCACGCCGGGAAGCGAAATCGTCACGCCTTTTTTCGTGCGTTCATCCTCGATGCGCATCGCATCCTGCTTGGCGTCAAAGCGAAACGTCCAGTGCGGATGGCCGCCTAGACGCTTCTTGATCGTCTCGTACATTTGCCGGCTGTCCATTCGTTTGCCTCCTTAGCATAATAGCGTCGTCAGCCGCTCCCTTTTATCATACCGTGAACGGTCCGTTTTGGCAAAAAAACTCATAGTGGCCGGCCAGCAGCTCGACGATGTGGGAAAACATCGCCGCACGCTTGATGCGCCCGTTCGTCAGCACGCCGACCGCCCCTTCGTTCGCGCGAATGTTCCGCCGCCCCGTATATTCCTCCATCACCTCGCCGAGTTCTCTTCCTGCTTCAAGTCCGGCGCCGATCTCCGGAGGCAGGGCAAGGCGCGCACCCGCCGCGGTGAGAACAAGGCCGCTTCGGTCGGCCAACGCCCCCCAATTGCACAGCCACCATTGCCCGTCGATCCGCATCACACCGCCTTCCAACCCGATGCCGATCTCCGCTCCTGCCGCGTCCAGCGCCCGTTTGGCGCGGTTCATCGCCCCAAGCCGCGTTTCTTCATCGGACAGCGGCTGGACGGAGACGCCGGAGGGCACGTCCAGCGGCACAAGGCGCCACGACGGCGCGGCGAACACCGCGCGGACGGCGGCAACTTTCGCTTCGTTTTTCGTTCCGACCGCAACAGTTTTCATCATTGTCCCTCCTTCGCATGGAAAAGGAGAAGCTGCCGCTTCTCCCCCTCCTTTTGTTCCGCTCTGCCGTTCGTTTCTCTTTGCCTAGCTGTTTTGGCGGATCGCCTCAACCGTCGCCCGGTCGCACCGTTTCACGAGCTCGACGATGAGTGCTTTCGCCGCCGCATAATCGTCGACATGAATGATCGCCGCATGCGTATGAATGTAGCGGGCGCAAATGCCGATCACCGCCGATGGCACGCCGCGGTTGGCGACATGGACTCGCCCGGCGTCTGTCCCCCCGCCCGGGGAAATGAAAAATTGGTACGGCACATCAAGCGACTCGGCCGTATCGAGCACAAATTCGCGCATGCCGCGGTGCGTGATCATCGTCCGGTCGTACAGACGGACGAGCGCTCCTTTCCCGATATGGCCAAACGCCTGCTTGTCGCCGGTCATATCGTTCGCCGGGCTCGCCTCAAGGGCGAAGAAGATGTCCGGATTGATCATCGTGGCCGCCGTCTGCGCCCCGCGCAGCCCGACTTCTTCCTGCACAGTCGCGCCGGCGTACAGGACGTTCGGCAGCGCAGCGCCTTGGAGCTCTTTCAGCAGTTCAATCGCCAACCCGCAGCCAAACCGGTTGTCCCACGCCTTCGCCATCACCGTCTTCCCGTTCGCCAACGGCGTAAACGGGCTGACCGGCACGATCGGTTGGCCGGGGCGAATGCCGATGCGCTCCGCGTCGTCGCGGCTTTCCGCACCGATGTCAATGAGCATGTTTTTCAGGTCCATCGGCTTATTGCGCTGCTCTTCATCAAGCAGGTGCGGCGGAATCGAGCCGATGACGCCGATGACCGGCCCGTTGTCCGTGATAATTTGCACGCGCTGGGCGAGCAGCACTTGGTTCCACCAGCTGCCGAGCGTTTGAAAGCGGATCATGCCGTTGTCGGTGATCGCCGTCACCATAAACCCGACCTCATCCATATGACCGGCGACCATCACCGTCGGGCCGGTTTCGTCGCCGCGCTTGACGCCGAAAACGCTGCCGAGCCGGTCTTGCACCACTTCATCGGCATACTTCGCCAGCTCTTGGCGCATAAACTGGCGCACCGGATGTTCATAGCCCGGCGCCCCCGGCAGCTCGGTCAACGTCTGAAACAATTGGAGCGTTTCTTCATTCATCGCCTATCTCCTTTCTGTTTTCAGTTCCTTTTCCCGTTCTGCTTACCTATTTCGCCAAAATCGGCTATACTAAACCGTATCAAGGCAAAAGGAGGACCGAACGCATGGCTTGGAAAAAATGGATCGTTGGCGCCGCAGTGGGCGCCGCCGCCATCTGCGCCGTCCGCGCCGCCGCAAAGCCGACGCTTCTCGCGCCGGAACAAGCGCTCGCGATGGCGAAACGCGCGCTCGGCGGACCGCTCCCCATTCGCGGTTCATGGATTCAAGTTGCGCCGGAGCAGTATGAGAAAAACGGGTTGACGTACACTGTTTACCGCGGCGGCGTTTGCCGCGATGACGGGGACGCGGAATTTTTCGTCAACGCCTACACCGGCGCGGTCATCGAGGCCAAACCGTTATAGCGGCGGCCGGTTCCGCTTCACCGCTGCGGCGATCGCGCCGTCCGCCTGCCATTTCACCGCCCGGTAATAAGCGTCGTGGTAAAACGTAAACCAGGCGTTTCGCTCCATGCCGTACGGGAGCCATCGCTGTTTGGCAAAAATGGAATCCATCGGGTAGTCGTCGTACGCCATCACCCAAAGCACGTTTTGATGGGCGTGCGTCCCGAGCAAATCGCCAAGATGAATCGCCATCTCCCCGTCTGATTCAATCACCACGATCGCATGGCCGGCGCTGTGGCCGCCGGTATGTATAAGGCGGATTCCCGGAACGACTTCGGTCTCTTTCGCAAACGGAACGACTTGTTCGGCGATCGGTTCCCAGTTTTCTTTCCAATACGTATTGCGCGAACGAATGTTCGGGTTTCGCATCTCATCCCACTCAACATCCGACACGATGACCGCCGCCCGCGGAAACGCCGGCACGAGCCGCCCGTCTTCCCACACTGTCAAGCCGCACGCATGGTCAAAATGAAGATGCGTCATGATGACAATGTCAATGTCGCAGCGCGCAAGCCCAAGCGCGGCAAGCGATTCATCGAGCGACGATTCTTCGGTGACGCCGAAGTTGCGCTTTTGTTTGTCGGTCAGCTTGCCGTTGCCGATGCCGGACTCAATGAGCAGCCGCTTGCCGCCCGCTTCAACCAAAATCGGGTCGGTGCGCAGCTCAATCTGGTTGTTGTCGTTTGGCGGATACTTTTTCGACCAAAGCGGCTTCGGAACGACGCCAAACATCGCCCCGCCGTCCAGGTGAGTGACGCCTCCGTTCAGCCACGTCAAGATGATTTGCCCGATTTTCAGCTGTTCCATGTCCATCTCCCCCTTCCTTAGTGTACCATTTTCTTCATAATCGAGAAAGAAAAAAACCGCCCCGCCGTTCCGTTCTAAACCGATGGGGAAAACGGCGGTGTTCCGTGGGCGAACCGGTGCGGTTCAACATTTTTCTGTTTGAGCCGACGATCATATCGATGACCAAAAACGGGATGAAAATCGGTGTGGTGCAACATGTTTCCGTTTGAGCGGGGCTGACCCAAAAGGCTGTCTGTCTTCAGGATAGACACAAAATATAGCGCGGAAGAAGCGATCGGGGTATATATAAAAACGAAAGGGGGTGTCCCGATCCTTTTGGGACACCGCCTTTTTTTGTAAGGCCGGAAACGCTCATCCGCTTTGATGTTCGCAGACTGGGCCGGCATCGTGCCCTCTTGGTCGCGGCAGCGCAGCGTCCGCCCCTGTCGGCTTTTCGTAAAACAAAAAAGAGCCCCGCCTGTTGGGGCTCTTCCGTTTGCGGCTACGCCCGCCGCGGGCGCACCGCCTCGCAGCGGTAAATGCGGTTGCCTTTAGCGGAAAACTTCTCCTCGTATTCGGTCATCACATTGCCTTCGACATCGCTCCGATGCAAATCGAGCTGAACCGCCGCGAGCACAAAGCCGTATTGCGACAAGCTGACGAGCGAGTATTCAAAAAACGACTGGTTGTCCGTTTTCAAATGAATGTCGCCGTCTTCCGTTAAAATGCGCTCATAAAGCGCCAAAAAATCCCGATATGTAAGCCGCCGCTTCTCGTGCCGCTTTTTTGGCCACGGATCGGAAAAATTCAAATAAATGCGGGAGACTTCCCCGTCGGCAAAAAATGTGCCGAGGTCTTTCGCATTGGCATTGAGCAGCCGCACGTTCGGCAGCTCGCTCTCAATCAGCTTGTCAAGCGCTGATACGAGCACGCTCGGATACAGCTCGATGCCAATGAAATTGAGATCGGGATGAAGCTTCGCCATTTCGGTGATAAATTTCCCTTTCCCCGTGCCGATTTCAATATGGATCGGCCGCTCGTTGCCGAACAGTTCGCGCCATCGCCCACGCCTCGCTTCCGGGTCGGGAATGACGTAATGCGGATAAGCGGCGATTTTGTCTTTCGCCCACGGTTTGTTGCGCAAACGCATACGGACACCTCTGCCTCGTTGAATTTGTCAGTTTGACGATATCATAGTCGCGCCCAAAGAAGCAAACGCCCGGGCATAAACGCTGCTGCGCCCGGGCATATTAACAACGTACAGCTTTGCTTGAAGGATGGTGATCGACATGCCGCTCGACCATAACGACCAATTGACCGTGCTCCGCGATATTTTATCCGAACATCAGGTTGATTGCTGCGGAACCGTCTCCGAATGTGAACAAATTGAGCGGCTTGTAAAGTCGCTGCTTGCCAATAGCGAAGTGAACGCCCATGTCAAGCAAATTCTTCCGAACATTTACGCCTACGGCCAAGGCGGAAAATACAGCGCCGATTTAAGCGCCCACATTTCCGCTCATCAAAGCCAGCTCGCCGACTGGGTGAACGAGCTCTCCTGAACAGGGGGGCGGCGCCAAACCGCCGCGCTTTGCGCTGCCGCTTCGGTGCACGTCAAAGCGGGTCGGACAACACACGGTGCAAAAACTGGAGCGACCGCTCCTTTTCTTTTTTCCAGTCCTTTCCCTTCGGCCAAAACAGCGAGTAAAGCGTATGGGCGATCGTATACCACTTCAGGCGGAGGCCAAGCTCCTCCGTCCACGCCAACCCATACTCGCGCAGCCACGCTTCCCATTCGGCGCGTGGAATGTATAGATGAAGCAGTGTGCCGATGTCAATGGCCGGATCCGCAATGACCGCCCCATCCCAATCGATCAAGTACAACGTGCCGTCATCGGCAAGCAGCCAATTGTTATGATTGATGTCACAGTGGCAAACGACATATTGATCAGCCGGCAGGAGCGGGACGCGCAGCTCAAGCCAGCCGAGCGCTTCGGAAACGGCCGCCGAACCGAGCGGATGGCGCCTCTGCTGCTCAGCGAGCGCAGCGAACATCGCCTTCGGGTGCAGCGGCGTTTTGCCAAGCCGCTGAAGCATCGTCACGAGTTCTTTCGAGCCGTGAATTTTCTTCAGCAGCGCCGCCACCTGCCCGCTCTTCATTTCATGCGGCTTCAGTTCCCGCCCGTTCAGCCATTGCTGAGCCGTAAACACATCGCCGTTTTCCAGCCGTTTCGTCCATACGAGCTTCGGGACGATGCCCTCGGCAGACAGCACGGCAAGAAACGGGGAAGAATTCCGTTTCAAAAACAGCTTCTTCCCCTCATATTCCGCAAAATACGCATCCCCTGTTGCACCGCCAGCCGGAGTGATCGCCCACTCCTTACCTAGTAACTGTTCCAAAGCATGTTCACCTGCGACTTAAAGTACAAATAAAAAGGACGGCCATCCCGCGTCCTGCTTCCGTCCATGTTACTTGTATTATACTGAAATACAACCCCGGCATGCAAACATTTTTCTTGCCAAACAAACCTCCTAAAGCTTCCATCCTTCATCCGCCAAGGCGAAAAAACGGCGGGGCCGCTGTCATGCCGTCCGGCTTCATTTTCCGTTTTCCACATCCGCGGCCGCGCCCGTTTTGACGAGCACCCATGTGCCGATGCCGTCCGCGTCCAAAAAGCGGCGCACTTGCCGAAGAGGGACGGTCCCGCTTTGCTCTCCGTCGCATACAACGTGCCATTCCCCGTCATCCGGAAGGGCGATGACTACCCCAGTTTCCTCGTTATGGTGAATGACGACAATGTCCGTCCACGGTCCGTAAAGGGCGACATCGCGCAGCCAATAGGCGATGACCGATGGCGGGGTTGGTTCGAGAAACGTCAAATGGCGCTGCACATCGACTTCGGTCGCTAGGCGGAACGCGCCGTGCGCCCGGCGGATGGCGATCAATCCTTGGATGTAGCGGACATCGTCTTCATAGCGGCTTTTCCGCTCCCAGTCGAGCCGGTTGACCGCATCGGGCGACCGGTAGCTGTTTTCGTCGCCGCCTTTCGTCCGATAAAACTCTTGGCCGCTGTGCAAAAACGGGATGCCTTGCGCCAACAGAACGATTGCAGTCGCCAATTTTTGCCGTTTACGACGAAGCCATTCCGGTTCATGGCCGTTGGCGGCCTCCATTTTGTCCCAAAATGTATGGTTGTCATGGCATTCGACATAGTTGACCGATTGAAGCGGATGGCAAAACAGACCGCCGAACGCCTGCAGGCTGCCGGCGATCGCCGTTTTGACCTGCTCGCGGCCGGCGGAGTCGCCAAGAGCGAACCCGCGGTCCGGCAAATAGAAGGTGCTGCCTTTGGCCGCATCGCGGAACCGGTCATTGAAATAGGCAAGGCGCGGCAGCCGCTTGGCGTTTGCCATCGTCGCTTTTTGCTCCGGAGCGAGCGGCGTCGGCAAGTCCCAGCCTTCCCCATAGACGAGAATGGACGGGTCGACCGCATCGAGGGCGTCGCGCACCGACTTCATCGTTTCGATATCATGCACGCCCATCAAATCAAAACGAAACCCGTTTATGCCGTACTCTTTCGCCCAAAACACCACTGAATCGACAATCCAGCGGCGCGCCATCCGCCGCTCGGAGGCGATATCGTTGCCGACGCCGGTGCCGTTGGCCGGCCAGCCGTAGGCGTCATAGCGGAAGTAATAGCCGGGAACAAGCTTCTCAAGCGGCGACTGCTCCCGGTCGTACACATGGTTGTACACCGCGTCCATCACGACGCGCAAGCCGTTCTCCTGCAGCGCGCGGATCGCCTGCTTCAGCTCGACAATGCGCGCGTATGGGTCATGCGGATCGGTGGCATAGCTTCCTTCCGGCGCATATAGATGAAGTGGATTGTATCCCCAGTTGTAGGCCGCTTGTGGATCGCGCTCATCGACCCCGGCGAAATCGGCAAACGGCATGAGCTGGACATGGGTGACGCCCAGCTCCTTCAAATAGGAAAGCCCGGTGACGGTCCCGTTCGGCCCGCGCGTATGTTCCTCCGTCAACCCGAGGTATTTTCCTTTCCAGACGGCGCCGCTGTCGGGATGGCTCGTAAAATCGCGGATGCTCAGCTCGTAAATGACGGCATCGGTCGGCGACGGGCATGGCGGAAGCGGCGGAGCAGGCTTGGCCAGCTTCGTTTTTTCCCAATCTACGATCACGCCATACTCTCCGTTGACCGAGACAGCGGTCGCATACGGGTCAACCGCCTCGCGCCAGACGCGGTTGATGCAGGCGACATACATATAGCGCGCCCGCTCCCAGTCCCCGGGGACGGCCGCTGACCAGACGCCGCGCTCCCCGCGCACAAGCGGCACATAGCGGACATCGCCATGGTCTGGATGGACGAGCTTGACGCTCACGGCAGTGGCCGTCGGCGCCCAAACGCGGAAGATCGTCTGCTCTTTCGCATACTCCACGCCAAGCTTTCCGTCGTAAAAAAACTGGTCATCAAACGCTGCCGTCCGCACCACCGCCCCGATTTGCACATCGGAATCCTCCCCGGAGCGGGCGCGAATCCAATGCGTCTCTCCAAATTGAAACGGCACCGAAAACCGGCACACATATTTGACCGCATCGCCCAAGTCCTCCTTTTGTTGCACCACAAGCGGGATGTCTTCTCCGCTGGGCGCCGTCATCACAAACGGCTCCATGTTGTCGAGGCAGCGCGCTTTCGGCACGATCACTGTTATTTGATCGATCTCGTCCAAATAGGCGGCAAACGTTCGGCTGATGTGAAGCATCGCGGTTCACCTCCTTTTTTTGCCTCCCGTTAGTACTATCATACGCAAAAGAAAAAGGGCGGTGCCAAAAAAACGGCCGGTCGCCCCATCGATGCACACATGATTCTATTGTTGCCACTCATCAACGCCGCTATTCCCGTCATAACGGCGGCTCGAAAAGCTGATGCAATGCCTGAGCAGTGCTTCAGCCGCCTTCAGCTGCCCGTGCCGAAGCGGCAGGGCCGAGCCGCGCAGGCGGGAAAACCATGATTCATAGTTTCGCTTATCGATATAGCGGACAAATGGAAAGAGATGGCCACTGTCAATGTAGCCATAGCGGTTGACAACCGCCAGATGGATCGGCCACTCCACACCGTGCCGGCGGAAAATGTCCGAAACGATTCCTTCCGTCCGCCGCAGCGAGATAACCGGGTTGACCCGCTTCACTGTGTCCGCTCCGGCGCGTTCCACCCAAAACCGGCCGGTGGAGGCGATGACGACGTTGTCCGGCTCCCCTTCGACAAACGCGAGGCACCAAGCGGCCGCCGGCGTCAACAAAATCGTCTCAAGCTCGACGGCCGCCTTGCCGGCTGCCGCGACTGGCCGGTAAAAACATAAATAGGTGTCCGGAAACCGCTGCAAAAAATATTTCAACCTTTCATCGCCGTACCATGCTTCATCCACAAAAGAGATGTGCGTCATCGTTGAACTCGCCCATCTCAGCTGGAGCTCAAACAAATCGTCAAGAAACTGCCGCTTCAGCTCATCGAGGGTGGCCGCCCGGCTCAAAGACGGGGCGGGCGGCCGTTCTTCGTCCATCTCCGGCTCCGGGCCGCGGCGCCAGCGGCCGATGAGCCGCTCCCACCATGACGGCTTGTCAAGCAAAAAGTCCCACGTTTCTCCCGGTTCCCGCCGCGCGCCATCGGCGTCCCGCTCCGCCTCCCAACGCGCTTTCGCCTGCTCCCATTGCCATTGTTTCAGCCGGATAAACTCCGGCACATAATGATACACATCCGTTTCATAGCGGGAAATATAATCCCGCAGCTTCAAAAGCTGCCCCATGCCTTCACCCGCTCCGGCCGTCCGGCGCGCCAAGCAACGGGAACGCGGCGATCGTCTCGTATTTCGGCGTTTTCTCCATATTCGTCCGGTACAGCACGATTTCCGGCACCGAAAACACCGTCGAAGCGGCTGGAAGCGAACGGAGCGCCTCCGGCTGAAACGGCGCCTCGCCCTGCCATTTGCGGGCGATCGTAATATGCGGGGCAAACGGCCGCCGGTCGAGGGAAAAGCCGAGCGCAAGGCACGCTTCATACACATCGCGTCGCAGCTCGTTCAACGCAGCCTCCTCTTTCACCCCTTGCCAAAAAATGCGCGGCGCCGTCCGCTCCCCGAACGTCCCCAGTCCGGCAAGCGCGAGGGAAAACGGGGCGCTTTTGGCGGCGACGGCGGCCATCGCTTCGCACAGCGGCGCCATTTTCCCCGGCGGCACATCGCCTAAAAACGCGAGGGTGATATGATAATCCTCTTCATGCACCCATGTGCGAAACGGCAGCGATGACGACGCATCCCCCGAAAATCGGGCAATGGCTTGTTTCGCTTCAGACGTCAGCGGAACAGCGATAAAATAATGGCTTCGTTTCACTTCTCTTCACCTGCCGTTCGTTCTCGTTTTGCGAGCAAAAGGAGCACGAGCACACCCACGATCGTGCAGATGCTAAAAAACAAGTAGACAGCGCCGATCTGCCAACGCTCAAACAAATATCCGCCCACCAACGTGCAAAACCACGCGCCAAGGCCGTTGCCGACCGCTGAGTATAACGCCACCGCCGTCGCCTGCACCCGCTCCGGCGCCAAGCGGCGCGCATATTGAAGCGCCGTCGGAATCGCCAGACCTACGGAGCAGCCTTGGACGACCGCCGTTGCATACACAAACCAAAGCGGCGGGTCGACCGCATACGACAACCAGCGGACTGCCGAGATGAGCGCCGCCAATAGAAGAAGCCGCACCATGCCGAAGCGGCCGATGAGCCGATCCGCCGCTTTCATAAACGGCGCCTCGCTGCCGGCGGCAAACAAAAAGGCGAGGCCGATGCCAGTTAACGTCCCGCCCAGCTCATGAATGAGCAGCCCGAAATACGAGTTGTTGGCCAAAATCGGGCCAAACAATAAAAACGTCGCCACAAGCAGCAGCCGAAACGGGCGGGACGCCAGCAGCCCGCGCACGTCCTGCCGCGTCAGCGCCCCCGGCGCCCCCATCGGATAGCGCGGCAGGCGGGTGGCCAAAGCCGCCGCGGTGAGCAGCGCCAACGAAAAGGCGTAAAAAATGACCGCAAACGCGACATGATCGGACAGCCATCCGACAACCAACACGGCCGCGGCAAACCCGATCGATCCCCAAAGCCGGATCGCCCCGTAGTTTCCTCCCTGTTCGTGCACATGGCGAAGGGCGAGGCTGTCGGAAAGCGGAACGATGGCGCTTTGCATCGCTGACAGCAGCACGGTGAGCACAACAAACAGCCGATAGCTGCCGGCGAGCGCATACATGACCCCAAACAGCGCCGCCAGCACGAGCGCTGCCAGCAAAAGGCCGACCGGTTTGCGCGTGTAATCGGCCGCCGTGCCCCAAAGCGGCTGGGCCGCCATCGTCACGATCGGAGGAAGCGACATGATCCAGCCGATCGCCGCCCCCGAAAGGCGCGCCTCTTCCTGCAAATAGACCGACAAAAGCGGAAACAACGCGCCAAAAGCAAAAAAGATGAGAAAGTAAAAGAGCGGAAACACCGTTTTTCGCGCTGCCGCCCCCCGTTTGAACGCCGCTTCCATCCCGTCTCCCCTTTCGTGAAAACAACGCCCGCCCCGCTCTCTTTTTCGCCGGAGCGGCGGACCGCCGTTTATTTCGCCAGCTCGTAGATCGCCTGCGCGTAAATGGCGGTCGCTTTCACCAAATCGTCGATTTCGATATACTCATCTTTCTGGTGGGCGACATCCGGACGGCCCGGAAACAACGCGCCAAACGCCACCCCGGCGGTCAAGGCGCGGGCGTATGTGCCGCCGCCGATGGCCAAAAGCCGGGCCGGCTCGCCCGTCTGCTCTTCGTAGACGCGCTGAAGCGTGCGGACAAGCTCGTGGCTCGGATCGATATAATGAGGCTTCGTATCGCTGAAACGGCTGAGCGCGAATCCATGTTCAGCCGCAGCGCCGGCGAGCGTCCGGCGGATCGCGTCGCCGTCGGCCGTCACCGGATAGCGGATGTTCAGCCCAATCGTTCCGCCATGCCGCCGGTCATACGACAGCACCCCGACGTTGACGGTCAAGTCGCCGCTTTGTTCGTCCCGATACGCAAGGCCGAGCCGCCGGCCGCGGGCATCGCCGAAAAAGGCGGAGGTCACAAACTGAACGAACGGCCGGCTTCGGCCATCGAGCGGAAGCGACGCCAAAAACTGCGCCAAATAGACGCCGGCGTTTTTGCCGCGCTCCGGCTCGGCGCCATGAGCGGACATCCCTTCCAATTGAAAGACGACGGCCCCTTCGCTTTGCCTGATGCTCCCCTTTACGCCGCGCTCTCGGCAAAACTGTTCATAGAGGCCAAGCAGCTCCTCCGTCCGTCCCGCTCCTTCCACCACCGCTTCGGCCGCATCCGGCACCATATTGTAGCGGCGCCCGGCTTGGAATGAGGCAAGCGCGAGCCCTTCCGCCTCCGCCGATTCAGGCGGGCGGTACGACAAATCGGCGTCAATGATTCCTTTTTCGGCATGAATGATCGGAAAATCAGCATCCGGCGCAAACCCGACATCCGGCATTTCTTCCCGCTGAAAATAATGAGCGACGCAACGCCAATCGCTTTCCTCGTCGCCGCCGAGGATAAGCCGCACCCGCTTGCGGAGCGGCAAGCCGAGTTCTTTGACGATTTTCAAGGCGTAAAACGCCGCGACGGTCGGCCCTTTGTCATCGATCGCCCCGCGCCCATAAAGGCAGCCATCCTTGACCTCAGCAGCAAACGGATCAACGGACCAGCCGTCCCCTGCCGGCACGACGTCCAGATGGCCGAGCACGCCGATGAGCTTCTCCCCTTCTCCCATTTCGATATGACCGGCATAGCCGTCGACGTTTTTAATGCGAAATCCTTCTTCTTGACCGCGAGTTAACATGTAATCGAGCGCCTCCGCCACCTTCGGGCCAAACGGCGCCCCCGGTTTCGCCCCGCCGTCATCGCGGACGCTCGGAATGCGGACAAGCGCTTGCACGTCGCGGACAAGATCGTCTTTTCGTTTCTTCGCTTCGTTCATCCAGTCGATGTTCAACGCCCTTCTTCCTTTCCTTATTCAACACCCTTTGTTGCCAACGTATCATATCAAAAACAGGAAGTCAAAATGTTTCATTCGTTGCAAATCGATTTCCATTTCATGACAAAATGTTGAAATTTTTCGTGAATAGAGGCAACCGGGTAGCATTTTCCCTCTCATTTCGTGTACAATGGTAGTAAACAGACAAAGACATCTCTCATCTGCTAGCGGTCGGTTGTGCCATGCGAATGATGCTAAGATAGGGAGTGGTCTTTTGAAACCTTCAACACATCGGATGCTTACCCGCATCAAATCCGTGTATATGTACATTAGCGAAAAAGGAACGGTTACGACCCAAGAGCTTGTTGATGAGTTCGGCACCACCCCACGAACGATCCAGCGCGACTTAAACGTGCTTATGTACAACGATCTCGTTCGCAGCCCAAGCAAGGGCAAATGGACGACCACAAACAAAAAAGTGCGCATCTCTTCGTAAACCCGGTGCCAATAGGGTAGGCAAGATGGGAGATGAACGCGAACCATTTTTCCACAGATGGATATCCACTATTTTTCCATAAAAAAGGAACCGCGTCAGGTTCCTTTTTTTTCGTCCGTCTCTGGCCGGTATTGCTTCAACATGTCCACCTCTTCGTCCGTCAATTCCCGATACTCACCGACCGCCAAATCCGGGTCAAGCGGCAGCGGCCCCATTTGAATTCGTTTTAAATACACGACCCGCTTGCCGACCGCTTGGAACATCCGCTTCACTTGATGGAACTTCCCTTCGGTGATCGTCACCTCGACATCGGAACGAAGGCCGGATTTCAACACAACGAGCTTGGCCGGCTTTGTTTCATAGCCGTCATCAAGGACGACGCCGCGCTGAAACGCCGCGACATCCGCTTCCGTCACGTCCCCGTCCACGACGGCAAAATACGTTTTCGGCACGTGTTTTTTCGGCGACAACAGCTGATGGGCGAGCTGACCATCGTTCGTCAAGAGCAGCAGCCCTTCCGTATCTTTGTCAAGCCGCCCGACCGGAAACGGGGAAAATGCCCGGTCTTCTTCTTCAAGCAAATCGACGACCGTCTCTTCCACGGCATCTTCCGTCGCGGAAACGACCCCCGAAGGCTTATTCATCATCAAGTAAATGAATGGCTTGTACTCGACCGTTTCTCCCCAAACGGTCACGATTTGCTCATCCGGCCGCACTTTCGTTTTCGCATCACGGACCGGCGCGCCGTCCACTTTCACCGCTCCGGACTTGAGCAGCTTTTTCACTTCCTTCCTCGTCCCATACCCCATATGGGCGAGCAGCTTGTCAATGCGCAGCTCCACAAATCTCCCTCCTAAAAATATGGCCTTCATTAGGCGTTCATCTAGTCCGCTTCCGCCTTCCCCCCATACACTGTGAAGGAAACATCAAGAAGGGGGATTTGCCGATGAATGAATATTACTATTATGTCCCAACGTTGGATGATTACCGTCAACAGCTGCCAGCCAGCCAATTTTGGCCCGGATACCCAGGCGGGCCATTCGCCAACTGGGCGCGGCGCATCGAACGGCTTGAGCGGGCCGTCGAACGGCTCGACCGCCGGCTCGACCGAGTGGAAAGCCGCCTCGATCGCATCGAACGCCGGCTCGGCCTGTCGTAAGCGAAATGGAGAAAGAAGGCGGGGACGACCGCCTTCTTCTTTTTTTGCCGCAAGCCGAACGGCATGGGGGAGGGCGAAAAACAGCCGTCGTCGAACCCTTTCGCTCGGGCGCCGCGATGTTCGCAAGAAGCGCCGTCCGCCGGGCTCCCGGCCTAAACGAGCCGCTTCTAGGAAACGGCCGTCCGGTCAACGGCCGATCCCCCCATACACCCTCGTCTACGATACCGCCTTTTTCTCTTTCCGGCGCCAAAACGCAAACCGGTCGCCAAACAGCGCCGAAAACAACCCGGAGCGGATGCTGAGAAACAAGTAGACGGCCGCCCCGACCGCTGCGCCGATGGAAACAGCGCCCACCGATTCAGCGGTGCCGGCGCGGTAATCGATCCATCGGGACGCCAGCGCCTCGACCCCCATAACCGCCGCTGACATCGCCGCCGTCAAGATGGCCATAAACGCCGTCCGGCGGGCGACAAACCGATAGCGGTAGCGCGTGCGCCGCTGAATGACCCATAAGTTGAACGCGACCGAGACGAAATAGCCCGCCATCGTGGCCGCAATGGCTCCGACGGCCGACCATTTCATAATGAGCGGCGTGTTGAGCAAAAGCTTCACAAGCAAGCCGGCTGTCAAACTGACGACCGTAAACCGCTGCTCGTTGATGCCTTGCATGATGGCGGCCGTCACGGAAAACAAAGCGTACAAAATCGCCGCCGGCGCATACCAGCGCAACACTTGTTCACCAAGCGGATCATAGCTGTAAAACGAGCTGTACACCGGACCGGCGAGCACCGCCATGCCGACCACCGCCGGGAGCGTTAAAAACATGAGCACTTGAAACGTCTGGTTCAAGTATTGCCGCAGCGCTTTCCGATCTTGCGCGACATACGCTTTCGTAATCGTCGGGATGAGCGCCAAGCTGAACGAGGTCGCGAGCGTCACTGGTATGATGACGAGCTTTTGCGCCCATATGTTGAACACGGAATACGCGTGCTCCGAGATGTTCCCGCGGCCCGCCGCCGCCATCGCGTGATTGAACGTAAACTGATCGACGAGCTGGTACAGCGACATCGACAAGCCGACAAAAACAAACGGAATCGAAGAAAGAAGCAGCTCTTTATACATCGCCAAAAGCGACACGTCCGCTTCGCCGCGGTCACGCGCAAGCAGCGACTGCAAATACGGACGCCGCTTCCACCAATAGACAAGCAACACCAAAAGCCCCGCCGCCGCCCCGACAAACGCGGCAAACGTCGCCGCGCTTACAGCGGAGACGATCGAGCCGTCCATCAGGCGCAAAATGACGTAGCACGCCCCAAGCAAAAAAGCGATGCGCGCGATTTGTTCGACGACTTGCGACAGCGCCGTCGGGCCCATCGACTCATGTCCTTGGAAAAATCCGCGGATCAAGCTCATCACCGGCACGATGAGGAGCGCAAAGCTGACCGCGCGGATGACGGCCGTGACGTCGTCGACCGAGTTGACGTTCGTTTTCGCATCGATGACGTGCGGCGCCAAGATGGGCGCCAGGGCGTACAAAATGAGCCATGAGGCGATGCCGCTTGCGATCATCAAGACAAGGCCGGAGCGAAAGAGCCGATAGCCGACGCCGTATTCCCCAAGCGCGTTGTATTTCGACACAAACTTTGACACCGCCACCGGCAGCCCGCCGGTCGCCAAGCTCAAAAAAATTTGGTACGGCACATAGCCGTATCCGTACAGCGCCCCGCCACGCTCGCCGACAAGATGGTAAAACGGGATGACGTAAAATAAACCAAGAAGGCGAGAAATCATCACGCCAGCCGTTAAAATAAACGTGCCGCGCAGCAGTTTCGATGTTGACATATGACCCCTTCCCTAGCCATGGACGTTGAAAATGACAACGTATCTATTTTACCATAGTTGTCAATGGAACGAAAAATATCGGCCACGCGCAGAAAGAAAGGGTGGAATGAACATGGGATACGACGTCATCATCATCGGCGGCGGTCCGTCCGGGCTCATGGCGGCCATCGGCGCCGGCGAAGAAGGGGCGAAAGTGCTCTTGTTGGAAAAAGGAACGAAACTCGGGCGCAAGCTCGCCATCTCCGGCGGCGGGCGCTGCAACGTGACGAATCGGCTGCCGGTGGATGAAATGGTCCGCCATATTCCCGGCAACGGCCGCTTTTTATACAGCGCCTTTTCCGTATTTAACAATGAAGACATCATCCGCTTTTTTGAGCGGCTCGGCGTGCCGCTCAAGGAGGAAGACCACGGCCGCATGTTTCCTAAAAGCGACAGCGCCCAGTCGGTCGTCGACGCGCTTGTTCGCGAATTGTCGCGCCTTGGCGTCGATGTTCGGCTTGAATCGCCAGTGGCGGACGTGTTGTATGAACAAGGAAAAACAGTCGGTGTCACGCTGAAAAGCGGGGAGACGATCCACGCCCGTGCGGTTGTCGTCGCCGTCGGCGGCAAATCGGTGCCGCAAACCGGCTCAACAGGCGACGGCTATCCGTGGGCGGAAAAAGCGGGTCACACGGTGACCGAACTGTTTCCAACCGAAGTTCCGATCGTCTCGCATGAGCCGTTCATCAAAGAGCGGACGCTGCAAGGCTTGTCGCTGCGCGACGTCGCGTTAAGCGTCTTAAAGCCGAACGGCAAGCCGATCATCACCCACCGGATGGATATGCTGTTTACGCACTTCGGCATTTCCGGCCCAGCTGCTCTCCGCTGCAGCCAGTTTGTCGTTAAGGCGTTGAAAAAAGCGGCGGACGGCGCGGTCAAAATGAGCATCGACGCGCTTCCGGACGTGACGCAGGAAGAACTGTTTCAACAGTTCGCCAAGCTGTGCAAAGAGGAGCCGAAAAAGGCGATGAAAACGATCGCCAAAACGGTGCTTCCCGAGCGGTACGCCGTCTTTTTGCTCGAGCGGGCCGGCATCGACCCGCACGCCTCTGCCGGCACGGTCGGCCATGAGGCGCTGCGGGCGTTTGTCCGACAGTGCAAACAATTTACCTTTTACGTCCACGGCACGCTGCCGCTTGAGAAAGCATTCGTCACCGGCGGCGGCGTGTCGGTCAAAGAAATTGAGCCGAAGACAATGGCCTCCAAATGCATGGCCGGCCTTTACTTTTGTGGGGAAATTTTGGACATTCACGGCTACACGGGCGGCTACAACATCACCGCCGCCCTTGTCACCGGGCGGCTCGCCGGCGTGAACGCCGCCCGCTATGCATTGGCGGAAAAAAACGGGGCGAGCGGCTCCGCGGGGCAGACAGCAACGAATTGACCGCCGTCCTCATGCCCCTCGGGTGCTCCGGGGCGTTCGCTGACATTCCGACAACGCCCGTCTTCAAGGCGGGCGATCGCAAAATTTCGCCGCCTGAAATGGAAATGCCGCAACGAAAAAAGCGTCGCCCGCTTTGGGGGGATCAGCACGAAAACGGCCAAAGAATCCCGCAGTCTGGAGCCGTGTGAAGTGTCAAGTCCGGTAAATGACCATGGCGGAAAAACAGTAGATTTGCTCGCCTTCCGATTCCATCGCCGCCACACTGTACTTGACATCGATCAACTGTCCGTCTTTCAATCGGGCTAAAAAATCATTGACCGCCGCTTCCAAATCTTTTTCATGCTCTTTATCAAACACTTTCACTTTGTACATCGCCATTCCCCCGTTTTCTTTTTCCTTTTCCACGCATTTAGGGAAAATCCTGCCCACAAAAGGCGTCACGCGCCCTCGAACAGCGGGACGCGTGACGTCAGAAACTTCATCATCTTTGGCGAGGGGACCCCGACTTCTAAGCGAGAGCGAAAGTCGGGGAGGAATCGCCCTTCCTCCTTTCTTTTGTATATGATAGAATAAGAATGTGGAGAAAACCGTTGAATCAAGGCACTCCAATCCCCGTTACTCGATGTAGGGAGTTGGTTGCAGGAAACGTTGCAACCGTAAAACATCGAGCGTACATCCGTCTGTTGTGCGTGGAAGTCAAGTACTGCCTACAGACATGCCGAGCCACTCGGTAGCGATATAGGCATGACCTATGTCGTTGGGTAGTCGTCAACCTGCCCCTGATGCAACCCCAAGTCAAGGAAGGAGGACGAAGTCCGTTCGCACTTCTGGGGAGTTGCAAGCCCCCGCTTCAAGCGTTAGCTAAGTGGGGGTAGTTGACTCGTCTTAATACACTCCAACCGCATTGAACGCCTGTTTCACCGAGTTGACTTCTTGGCTTGTCGACCCGTACAAATCAGCGGCCGCTTGCACGCAGGCGGCGCGCAGCTGGCTGAAGTTCGACGTCGGCGTCAAATAGTAGACAAGCGCCCGGTAGAAAATTTTCCCCATTTTGTCGCGGCCAATGCCGGTGACGCTTACGCCGTAATGGACGCCGCCTTGGCTGAGCAAGTACGCCGCTTTATTGATGATGCCGCTGTTTGTATGGACTCCTCCATTGTCTTGTGTGCCGGTGTACCGTTTGGAATAATGATCCGGATCGCCGTATTTCGCCGGATCCGACATGGAGCGAAGCGCGTCGCCGGCAATTCCCGGCGTGTAAATGTCTTCGCCGATCTCCCAGTCCGGGTTGCGGTTGGCGTAGAACTCCACGAGCGTGCCGAAAATATCGGACATCGCTTCATTGATGGCGCCGGATTCGTTTTGGTAAACAAGCCCGGCCGTATAATCCGTCACCGCATGGGTCAGCTCATGCCCAACGACGTCAATGCCGCCGGAAAACGGCAAAAACGTCTGTCCGTCGCCATCGCCGTACACCATTTGCGAACCGTTCCAAAACGCGTTGTTGTAGCCGCGGCCGTAATGGACGGTCGAACGGATGGCGGCGTTGCTGCCGTCATAGCTCAGCCGGCCGTGCACATTTTTGTAGTAATCATACACGACACCGGCGTAATAATGGGCGTCCACGGCCGCCGCGTCATAGCTGGCGAAAAATTGGTTGTCGACATCGGCCCATAAGCTGCCGGGCAAAACGGTGCGGTTTCGTCCGTCATACGTAAAAATGCCGCTGCCGCGCGTATTGTCTTGCAAATAGTAGTAGCCATAATACGAGGAATACGTCGGCCTGCGACAAAACAGCCAAAGTGAAACACGACCGACAGCGAAGCTGCCAAGCGAAAAAACGATTGATCTTTATGCAAGCGCCGACAAGTAAGCCAAATCGGCCTCCTCCCCGCTCGTTTTCCATTCCCCCTTCAACAACTCTTCTGCCTTTTGATAACAATGCAAGGCGTCGTCATATTTTTCTTGACAATAATATAAAAGCCCAAAAAACTTCCAATACTTTTTTTTCTTGCATCACACTTTGGTACTAAAACAAAATGGAAAAAGCGCCCCAAAAAGCTGGGACGCTTTTTCGCTCCTACCCCGCAAGCGGACCGGGGAAGCGCAAGCCGCCGACGCATGAAAAGGCCCGCGGCAGCCAGCCATTCCTCTGCCTCTTGACTGAACGGGGCCGTTCGGATGGATCCATTTCCCATCCGCTGACACGTTCCGTCGTTTTGGTCTCGACAAAAACGGGATCACTTGGATGACGGCCCGCCGCCATGCCCTGTTCTTTGAGCCGGAAGCGCTTATCGCTTCGGCACTGTTTCGCCTTCCCACTCGAGCATGCCGCCCGTCATGTTGCGGACGCGATAGCCAAGCTCTTGCAAGTAGCGGCAGACGTTTTCGCTCCGCCGTCCGGAGCGGCAGACGAAAATATATTCTTCGTTGCGGTCGAATTCCTCAAGCCGATCGGGGATGTCGCCCATTTTAATATGTTTGGCGCCGGGGATCATGCCGAGGGCGACTTCCTCGTCTTCGCGCACATCGACAATGTTCAGCTTTTCCCCGCGTTCGAGTTTTTCTTTCACTTCAGCCGGCGTGATTTCCTTGATCTCTTCCATGGCAGATCGACCCCTTTCGTTGGTGGATAGGGAGCGGGCCGAAGCCCGCCCTCATCATCAGTTGGCGACGATATTGACGAGCTTGCCGGGGACGGCGATCACTTTGCGCACGGTTTTGCCCTCAAGCTGCTCTTTGATTTTTTCATCGGCGAGCGCCCGCTCCTCGAGCGCTTCTTTTGGCAAGTCAACTGGCACGTGCAAGCGCGACCGCACTTTGCCGTTGATTTGCACGACGATTTCCACGACGTCTTCCACAAGCTTCGTTTCATCATACGTCGGCCACGGTTCATAGGCGATCGTGTCCGTGTGGCCAAGCTTTTGCCACAGCTCCTCGCCGATGTGCGGGCAGACCGGCGACAAGAGCTTGACGAAGCCTTCCATGTATTCTTTTTTCATTTGCTCCGCTTTGTACGCTTCGTTGATGAACACCATAAGCTGCGAAATGGCGGTGTTAAAGCGCAAGGATTCGTAGTCTTCCGTCACTTTTTTCACCGTTTGGTGATAGATGCGCTCGAGCGTATCGTTTGCCGGTTCGTCGACAATGTTCGGGTTCAGTTCGCCATTCTCGGTGACAAAGAGCCTCCAGACGCGGTCGAGAAAGCGCCGCGCCCCGTCAAGCCCTTTCGTCGACCAAGCGATCGACGCCTCAAGCGGCCCCATGAACATTTCATACAGCCGCAAGGTGTCGGCCCCATGGCTTTCGATGATGTCGTCCGGGTTGACGACATTGCCTTTTGATTTGCTCATTTTTTCGTTGTTTTCGCCTAAAATCATCCCTTGGTTGAACAGCTTTTGGAACGGTTCTTTCGTCGGCACGATGCCAAGGTCATAAAGAAACTTATGCCAGAAGCGGGCATAAAGCAAATGCAAGACCGCGTGCTCCGCCCCGCCGATGTAGACGTCGACCGGCAGCCACTTTTTCAGCTTTTCCGGATCGGCGAGCTGCTTGTCGTTGTGCGGGTCGATGTAGCGCAAATAATACCAGCAGCTTCCAGCCCATTGCGGCATCGTGTTCGTTTCGCGCCGCCCTTTTTTCCCGGTTTTCGGGTCGACAACATTGACCCATTCTTCGATGTTGGCCAGCGGCGACTCGCCCGTTCCCGACGGACGGATTTCATCCGTTTTCGGCAACACAAGCGGCAATTCCTCTTCCGGCACCGGCGTCATCGTGCCGTCTTCCCAATGGATGATCGGAATCGGCTCGCCCCAGTAGCGCTGGCGGCTGAACAGCCAGTCGCGCAGCCGGTACGACACTTTTTTCCGCCCTTTGCCATGCTCCTCAAGCCAGGCGATCATTTTGTCGATCGCTTCCTGCTTGTTCAAGCCGTTTAAAAACTCGGAGTTGATATGCTCACCATCTCCGGTGTACGCTTCCTTTTCGATATTCCCGCCGGCAACGACTTCTTTGATCGGCAAGTGGAATGTTTTCGCGAATTCATAGTCGCGCTCGTCGTGCGCCGGCACGGCCATGATCGCCCCAGTGCCGTAGCCCATCAAGACGTAGTCAGCGATCCAAATCGGAAGCCGATCGCCGGTGACCGGGTGAATGGCGTACGCGCCGGTGAACACGCCCGTTTTTTCTTTCGCCAAATCGGTGCGCTCAAGATCGCTTTTCCGCTCAACTTCCTGCAAATACGCCTCAACGGCCGGTTTTTGCTCCGGCGTTGTGATTTTTTCCACGAGCGGATGCTCCGGCGCCAAGACGGTGTACGTCGCGCCAAACAGCGTATCGGGCCGCGTCGTGAAGACGGTGAACGTTTCGTCATGGCCGTCGACGGCGAACTCGATTTCCGCTCCCTCCGAACGGCCAATCCAGTTGCGCTGCATTTCCTTAATGCTTTCCGGCCAGTCGAGCTCTTCTAAGTCTTCGAGCAGCCGGTCGGCGTAGGCGGTGATTTTCAACACCCATTGCCGCATCGGCTTGCGAATGACCGGATGTCCGCCGCGCTCGCTCCGGCCGTTGATGACCTCCTCGTTCGCCAGCACGGTGCCGAGCGCCGGGCACCAGTTGACCGGCACTTCATCCATGTAGGCGAGCCCTTTTTCATACAGCTTCAAGAAAATCCATTGCGTCCATTTGTAATAATTCGGGTCGGTCGTGTTGATTTCACGGTCCCAGTCGTATGAGAACCCGAGCGATTTGATCTGCCGGCGGAAGTTGTCGATGTTTTTTTGCGTAAACTCCGCCGGGTCGTTTCCGGTGTCAAGCGCATATTGCTCGGCCGGCAGCCCAAATGCGTCCCAGCCCATCGGGTGAAGGACGTTGTACCCTTGCATCCGCTTCATGCGCGCCAAAATGTCGGTTGCCGTATATCCTTCCGGATGGCCGACGTGCAAGCCGGCGCCGGACGGATACGGGAACATGTCGAGCACATAAAACTTCGGCTTGTCGTCATCATCGGGCGTGCGGAACGTTTTGTTTTTCTCCCAATAGTCCTGCCATTTTTGTTCAATTTCGCGGTGGTTGAAGCTCATCTCAGCACTCCTCCTATCCAGTTCTACTTGCATCATAGACGAAAATATGTACAAAAAAACCCCCCATCCCCACAGCAAAGGGACGAGAGGCGCGCTTCCCGCGGTACCACCCTTTTTGGCGCGCCAAACGGCGCACCCGCTTTGTTCCTTAACGCAGATTCACGGCCGGCGTTATCGGCCGCAGCCGTTCACGCCGGCAACTCCGAGGCGAGTTCGCGGATTGACTTCGGTTGACTCGCACCGACCGTCAACTCTCTGCCGTCCATCAAGCCCGCTACTATTCCTCTTCACCGTTGTTCGCTTTATGATGACAAATTTATTATTATTGTAAAAAATTTGTCGATCGATTGCAAGCGGAAAACTAGACGGTCACAGCCGTTTTTTCCCCCGCCTTTTCCGCCCGCTTCGGCAGCCCCCGGTCATACACGAGCGCCGAGCCGGCGGCCAGCAGAGCGAAGGCGACAAGCAATCCGATGAGCGGTTTCATTCCGAACGCATCGGCGACCCACCCGCCGAGGACCGGCCCGATCATCCGTCCAGCCGTGGCCGTGCCGTTGACGATCCCTTGGTAAAACCCGGCTCTCCCCAGCGGCGCCAGCTCGTTCACCGCCGCCGGAATCGCCGGCCAGACGATCATTTCGGCGATCGTGAGCACAACCATCGACGTCGCAAATTGCAAAAGTGAATCCGCGCCAAACAATATCGCAAACGAGATGGTGAAAACGGCGAACCCGATGGCGATCTGCCGCTTCATCCCCGGCATAAAGCGGCGGACCAACGGCGCCAACAGCGGCTGGCCGAGCACGATCAAGGCGCCGTTGATCGTCCAAAGCAAGCTGTAGTGATGAACCGGAATGGAAAGCTCGCGCGTATAGGCGGCGATCGTCGTCGACCATTGGACGTAGCTCATCCAGCATAATCCATAGCCGGCGCAAAGAAGGACAAGGGCGCGGATGTGCGCCCGGGGCGCCCCGTCCCCCGTTCGGCGCTTCCGCTCTTTTCTCCGCAGCGGCGGCAGCGGCATGCGCCGCAGCCCAATGACGACCGTCGCCAAAAAAGCGGCATACAGCCAAACGTTCGCCCAAAACACGAGCGCAAACGAATGCGAGGCGACAACGCCGCCAAGCGCCGAGCCGGCGGCGACGCCGATGTTTTGCGCCACATACAAGGCGTTGAATGCCCGCCGTCCCCCTTCCGGCCAAACCGCCCCGACATACGCCGACGCCGCCGGAAAGACGACGCCGTTGCCGATGCCGACAAGCGCCAGCCAGACGGCATAATGCGGCCAACCATGCCAGACGCCCAAACCGGCAAGCGCCGCCATCGTCAGGCACGCTCCGGACACGAGCGTGCGAAACCCGCCGATCCGGTCAAACAACATGCCACCGAGCAAGCTGCCGATGACGCTGCCGCCGGAGTTGAGCATCAGCACCGCTCCCGCTACGGCGAGCGGCTGGCCGAGCTGTTCATGCAAATAAATGGTATTTAGCGGCCATAAAAACGACGCTCCTGTGACATTGAGCGCCATGCCGACAAGCAGCCACCAAAGAGCGCGGGGCATCGGTCATCATCCTTTTCGTCTGCTATTTCGACTCCCAAACTAATTGTATGTGGGAAAGCGAAAAAAAGCAATCAAAAAAAAGAGGGCGGCATGGCGCCCTCACGGACAGCGGCGCATCACCCGTTCCGCTGCTTGGAGCGGGCCGGCTGGCCACCTGTTTGTTCATACTGTTTTTTCGCCAGTTTCACCGGATCAAAGTCTTGGCCGAGTTCCAAATCGTTGTTGTTGTGACCGTTGCGCGTTTTTTGCTCCGGGTTCGTTTGTTTCAGACGTCGCTTCATTCCTTGTTCCTCCTTGTGTTCGCCATCAAGCAGACAGCCGCCCTGCGGTTGCTTTCCGTTTCACCGGTCAGGCAACATCCGCTTGTTATGCACCAGGACCTTCGATAGCGGCCATCGTGCAAAGCTCTTGTTTCATCGGTCAAGCAAGATCATCTCGTTTTGCAGCTGCTCAAGCTGAAGCCGCATCCGATGCAGCTGTTCGCGCTGCTGGGCGTTGCAACTTCGCGCCAAGTGAGCCAAATCGTTGACTGTCTGCTCAAGCATTTGCTGGGCGTTTGTGTATTCCGTGATGTTGTAGTGCTCTTGCTTTTGCGCTTCCGTATATTGTTCTTTCGCAAAGCGGATGACGTCTTCGCACCGCTGCAAAAATTCTTCCACCGATTGTCTTGTCGCCATGCGCTCACCTCTTTTCATGATGTTCCCTCATCTTTACTATGCGCCGACGCTTTCATCTGTATCACGTCAATGATTGGCAACAGTCGCTTTTTGCCGCCATCCGTGGTACAATGCAAGGATGATGCCATTTCAGCACAAGGAGAGAACGGCCGTGACAAACGCAATCCCATTTCCATATGCCGCCGACGGAAAACGGTATCACACATGGAACTGCCATTTGCGGCAAACGTTCGGCCAAAACGTGTTCAAAGTCGCCCTTGACGGCAGGTTTGACTGCCCGAACCGCGACGGGACGGTGACGTATGGCGACTGCACGTTTTGCAGCGCCGCCAGATCGGGCGATTTTGGCCCGATGTGGAGCGTCAACAAATGGGAAGGGCTAAACGCCATTGACGCTGAACTCAAGCGGCGGGACAGCTTTCAAGGAAAGCGGCGCGAACAGGGGGTGGCAAACGCATGGCCATCATGAATATTTTGCCGTTTGCCCGTTTTTTGCTAGACGGCGCGCTCGAAGAAGGCGACATCGCCGTCGATGCGACGGTTGGCAACGGCCATGACACCGTCTTTTTAGCCGAGCTCGTCGGGGAGCGCGGGCATGTGTTTGGTTTTGATATTCAAGCCGAAGCGATCGCGGCGGCCAGAGCCCGCCTCGCCGAACACGGGCTGGACGGGCGGGTGACGCTGTTTCAGACAAGCCATAGCCTGCTGCTCGAAACGCTCCCCGACTCCGTTCACGGACGCATCGCCGGCGCCGTGTTCAACCTCGGCTATTTGCCGGGCGGCAATAAGCAAATCGCCACCAAGCCGGAATCGACGATCGAAGCGGTCCGCCAGTTGCTTTCCGTCATGAAGCCGGGCGGCGTCATCGTTCTTGTCGTCTACCACGGCCATCCGGAAGGAAAGCGCGAACGCGACGCGCTCCTTGATTACGTCCGCTTTCTTGATCAACGGCGCGTCCATGCCTTGAAATACGAATTCATCAATCGGCAAAACAACCCGCCGTTTTTGATCGCACTCGAGAATCGGGCGGATGGGGGCGCCTGATTCCGTCCGATCCGCCGACGAACCACTGCTCTCGCCAGTACAAGCAAACGGCTGCCCTTACGAAAAGGACAGCCGTTTTTGTTGCTCCTGCCAAAAGCGGTACGCTTTTCCGTTCCAATAAAAAAACATCGACGCCGCCCCGCCGGCGCGGACGAGCCGGCGCGCCAGCCGGTGCAGACCGCGTTGCTTTTTCACCTTGGCATCCGACAAATACAACCCAAGAAGCCCTCGGTGAATAAGGCGGTGAAACTGGCCGTGCGGAAGGGCGCCGACATGGCGGTCGGCCTCTTCGATGAAATGGCAAAGCCGCTCAAGCATCACCGTTTCATTCGGATAGTAAAAGCAAAAATTCAAATCGCCGCCGGCTCGATCTTCCTCTTGATCGATCAAATAGTCGAGCAAAATGTGCAGCCCTTGAATGTATGGAAAATAACCGTCGCGCACTTGTCTCGCCATCTCCAGCGGCAGCGATTCGCCAAACGCATAGGCGACGAGACAGAAAATGCCGAGCGTCGAACCGGAGCAGGCGGAAAACTCATACCACTCCATCGGCGGCAAGGCGTCTTTGTATTGCGCGAACCATTTCTCCAACCGCGGCACCCGCTCGCTCGCTTCGACATGTTTATGTACTTGCAAGTCGCAATAATATCCGGCCAACTCATGTAAAAACGGGGCGATCGTCTCATAATGGCGCACCGTCTCGAGCACCTCTTGGCACGTGCGGACGAGCGCCGGCAAATAGCCGCCGTCTTCCTGCTCGCGGCGATGGCGGTAATAGTTCGACGGCTCGGCGCCGATTGTCAACGCGTCCGGCATTGAATCGTGCAAGGCGCGAAAGTCGAGCGGATCAAGCGAGGTGCTGCGGTCGCACAAATTATCCAAATAATCGCTGATCGTCTGGTAAGCCACGATAAAGCGGATGCAATCCTCCATGTTTTCTCCGGCCAAAAGCGCCAAAATGGAGCCGCCTTCGCAATGGAACGTTTTCGACGCGATGCTCGCCAAGGCCTGGCGCCGAAGCTCCGGGTCGGGAATGCGCTCGGCCTGGCGCCGCCAATAGGCAAGCTCGCGGTGGACAAGCGGAAGCACGTCACGATACACCATTTTCATCAAGGAGATGGGGTTTTTCGGAATGTTCAATCGGCTCACCTCAGGTGCAAACACCATGGTCTCGTCTCCTAGCATTTCCATCTTATCGGCAACCAAAATTGTTTCGCGTCTGAACAGCTTGCGATCTCGTCTTCCAGTATTGCCATCAATGCGGCCGGGGCAAACCATAAAAGGGTTGGCGACGGAGTGAAAAAGCCGCTCAACAACGGTTCTTCTCACGTTGAGAAGCTTTGTGAAATCGGATCTTCTTCCCCGATCCCAACCACTCATCGGGCGAAACGAAACGTTTTTCACCAATCCCGATTAGGCGCGCTCGCTTTCGTTGGCGATTTGGACGCAGCGTTGTACAATACATGGTGAACGATCGATTTTGCAACAGAAAGGAACGAACGCCCATGATCTATCCGTACAAAGGAAAAACGCCGCAAATCGCCGCCTCCGCCTTTATCGCCGACTATGTGACGATCACCGGCGATGTCGTGATCGGCGAAGAGACGAGCATTTGGTTCAATACCGTCATCCGCGGCGACGTGGCGCCGACGGTGATCGGCAACCGGGTCAATATCCAAGATAACTCAATTTTGCATCAAAGTCCAAACAATCCGCTTATCATTGAAGACGGGGTGACGGTCGGCCATCAAGTCATTTTGCACAGCGCCATCGTTCGCAAAAACGCGCTCATCGGCATGGGCTCAATCATTTTGGACCGCGCGGAAATCGGGGAAGGCGCGTTTATCGGCGCCGGCAGTTTAGTGCCGCCGGGCAAAAAAATTCCGCCCAACACGCTCGCCCTCGGCCGCCCGGCCAAAGTCGTCCGCGAACTGACGGAAGACGACCTCCGCGAAATGGAGCGCATCCGCCGCGAATATGTGGAAAAAGGGCAATATTACAAAGCGCTGCAGCAAGCCGCGCGTCCTCACGAACAAGAGCTGCCGTAATCCGGCAGCTCTTGTTCTGTTGCGTTTGCCGACGCCTGAAACGACTCGCGCATCCGCGCCGTCCGGCCTTACTTGTTCGCCAGCGCCAGCGCTTGTTCTCTCAGCGTCGTCGCTTTATCAGTGCGCTCCCACGGCAAGTCGATGTCCGTACGCCCGAAATGCCCGTAAGCGGCCGTCTGTTTGTAAATCGGGCGGCGCAGGTCAAGCATTTTGATGATGCCCGCCGGGCGGAGATCGAAGTTGCTGCGCACGACCTCAATCAAAATGTCTTCCGACACTTTGCCGGTGCCGAACGTATCAATGGAAATCGATACCGGACGGGCGACGCCGATCGCGTAGGCGAGCTGCACTTCGCATTTGTCGGCCAGTCCTGCCGCAACGATGTTTTTCGCCACATAGCGGGCCGCATACGCCGCCGAGCGGTCGACTTTCGTCGGGTCTTTGCCCGAGAACGCGCCGCCGCCATGGCGGGCGTAGCCGCCGTACGTGTCGACAATGATTTTCCGCCCCGTCAGCCCAGCATCCCCTTGCGGACCGCCGATGACAAACCGTCCTGTCGGGTTGATGAAATAGTTCGTGTTCTCATCAAGCAGCTCGGCCGGCACGACCGGTTTGATGACATGCTCCTTAATGTCGCGCTCGATTTGCTCTTGCGTAATTTCCGGATGGTGCTGCGCGGACACGACGATCGTATCGACGCGCACCGGTTTGCCGTTTTCATCGTATTCGATCGTCACTTGCGTTTTCCCGTCCGGCCGCAAGTACGGCAAGACGTCCGTTTTACGCACTTCCGCCAATCGACGCGCCAAGCGGTGCGCAAGCGAAATCGGCAGCGGCATCAATTCTTCCGTCTCATTGCAGGCGAACCCAAACATCAATCCTTGGTCGCCGGCGCCGATCGCTTCAATTTCCTCGTCAGTCATCTGACCTTCGCGCGCCTCAAGCGCCCGGTCCACCCCCATCGCAATGTCTGGCGACTGTTCGTCAATCGACGTCAGCACCGCGCACGTATCGGCGTCAAATCCGTATTTGGCGCGCGTGTAGCCGATCTCCCGGACCGTATCGCGGACGATGCGCGGAATGTCCACGTACGTTGATGTTGTGATTTCCCCACTCACGAGCACCAGCCCGGTCGTCACGCTCGTTTCGCAAGCGACACGGGCGTTCGGGTCTTTTTCCAAAATGGCATCCAAAATGGCATCAGAAATTTGGTCGCAAATTTTATCCGGATGTCCTTCTGTCACAGACTCTGACGTAAACAAGCGGCGTTTGGCTGACATTCGGTTTGTTTCCTCCTCTTAACATAATGTGGCGACACGGAACTCATTTCCCTTTTTCCCTTCGCAATATAAAAAACCTTTCCTGTAACGGCTGAGGAAAGGTCATGGCAATCGTATTGCTTCCTTTCACTCTTATCGTTCAAGGACTGCGCCTTGCCACAGGTTAGCACCATTTCACACATGTCCAGTTGTGACGGTTGCTGGGCTTCATCGGGCCTGTCCCTCCACCGGCTCGGGATAAGAGTATCCGTTCAATGAATTATCTTATCGCAATTGAAGGAACAAAGTCAACCGCAGAAGTGAATTTTTTATCATCCCGCTTCCGCGCACGAACCCAAGCAAAGGAGGAATGAGCGCCTTTCCCTTGCCTCCATAAAACAAAGGGAAGCTAAACGCAGCCCCTTTCTTTTGTATAGGAGGGGAGCGCGTCTATATAAACGTGCCGCTTCCGGCTGCATGCTTGAACAAGACGAGGCGGATTTGGCAAACGTATTGCCGATTTGGGTCATCACTGCCTGCTTCCTTAATAGCAAGACAGTAAGACAACCCGGGAACGGCCGCCTCCCGCTTGAAGCACAGGCGGGAGAGCGTGCAAAATCTGAAAAATAGGCAAAATAAGTTCAAAAAAACCCACACAATTAGTATGGACTATTAATAAAAATGTGTTATACTATTTTCAAGAGTGATTACAAAAAGAAGGCAGGTTGTGAACATGGGGATCGCAAACATGACAAATAAGCTGGATGTATTGCTGCAAAAACCGTACGTACATCACCAATTGTCCGTCGCCGAGCTCGTCGAGAAAGTATTGCAGCGGAACGAAGGACGGCTGACCCACACCGGGGCGGTTGCCGTGACAACCGGCAAGTACACGGGGCGGTCGCCGAAAGACAAATACATCGTCGAAGAACCGTCCACGAAGCAAACGATCGACTGGGGAACGGTCAACCAGCCGATGTCTCCGGAAACGTTTGAGAAACTGTACGACAAAGTGCTCGATTATTTAATGAAACAAGATGAACTGTTCGTCTTTAAAGGCTTTGCCGGCGCCGATCCGAAATACCGGCTGCCGATTCAAGTCGTCAACGAATTCGCCTGGCACAACTTGTTCGTCCATCAGCTGTTCATCCGCCCGAGCGCCGAGGAGCTCGCCGCGCACGAGCCGCAATTCACCGTCATTTGCGCGCCGAACTTTAAAGCCGACCCGAAGGTGGACGGGACGCGCTCGGAAGCGTTCATCATCATCTCGTTTGAACGGCGCACCGTGTTGATCGGCGGCACCGAGTATGCCGGCGAAATGAAAAAATCGATTTTCTCGGTCATGAACTATGTGCTGCCGGAACAAGGCATCCTGCCGATGCACTGCTCGGCCAACGTCGGGCAGGAAGGCGACGTCGCCCTCTTTTTCGGCTTGTCGGGAACGGGAAAAACGACGCTCTCGACCGACCCGAACCGCCGCTTGATCGGCGATGACGAACACGGTTGGTCAAGCCGCGGCATTTTCAACATCGAAGGCGGCTGCTATGCGAAATGCATCAACCTATCGCGCGAGAAAGAGCCGCAAATTTTTGACGCCATCGGCTTCGGCGCGGTGCTCGAAAACGTCGTTCTCGATGACGCGACGCGGGTGCCGAATTACGACGACGGCACGCTGACGGAAAACACACGCGCCGCCTACCCGCTTCAGGCGATCCAAAACATCATCGACCCGAGCGTCGCCGGCCATCCGTCCACGATCGTGTTTTTGACAGCCGATGCGTTCGGCGTCCTGCCGCCGATCAGCAAGCTGACGCGTGAACAGGCGATGTACCATTTCTTAAGCGGCTACACAAGCAAACTCGCCGGCACCGAACGCGGCGTCACCGAACCGGAAGCAACGTTCTCAACGTGCTTCGGCGCACCGTTTTTGCCGCGCCCGGCCGTCGAATACGCGGAAATGCTCGGGCAAAAAATCGCCGAACACAACGTCCGCGTCTTTTTGGTCAACACCGGCTGGACAGGGGGGCCGTACGGCGTCGGCAGCCGCATGAAGCTCGCCTACACCCGGGCGATGGTGCAAGCCGCCGTCGAAGGGGAGCTGGACAACGTCGAAACGGTGCAAGACCCGATTTTCGGCCTCGCCATCCCAACCCACGTCCCCGGCGTGCCGGATGACGTCCTGCAGCCGCAAAACACATGGGCTGACAAACAAGCATACGAACAAAAAGCAAAAGAGCTAGCGCAAAAATTCCGCGCCAACTTCCAAAAATTCGCCCACATCGATCCGTCCATCGAAAAACTCGGCGGACCGCTCGTGTAACAAGAACCCGGCCGGACAGGGAACCGTTCCCTGTCCGGCTGTTTTTTATTTCTTTCCTTGTACAGCCTTTTTTGCAAGTCACGGCTAATGAATCCTTTGTCCCCAAAGTTATACGGGTGGGGAATTTGGGTCATCACGCTTTCGGCTGCGATTCGATC
>NZ_PIJG01000139.1:0-1585 GCF_002809955.1 Geobacillus sp. Manikaran-105 | reverse complement strand
CAAATTCGGGAGTGTGGTATGCTTGTTCATAGAGAGCACCTCCTGGGTTTGTTTGTGTCGCTACTCACATTCTACAGGAAAGGTGCTCTTTTTTCTATATCCTTTGGATTTTATTGGATAATCAACACGCCTGCTTTATTATATTTATCTCAGATTACAAAGATTGGTAACTTAGTTTATCGTCTTATTGCAAAAAATCGCACAATAATACCCGTTAACAAATGTACAGACGATATTTGTAACATTAATAATGTGTAAAAAGTTTGTGTAATGGCCGAAGCGATTCAGGATGTCTACTAACTGACGTAACGAATCAATGGAAAAATAAGTGTTTAAAACGAGACATTTTAACAATGATTTTTTCGAACCGGGTGATCTTCCTATCACATAGGACGCTTCTGGTAAGGAAAGTTAGTCGAGGTACCAAAATAAAGCCTGTAAAAGAGGATCTATTTCACTATACGGTGCAAGTTCACTGATAAAATTGGAAATAATGATAGTATCCACCCATTGGAACTGAGTTTTTGGTCACTCTAAAATGATTTCCAAGATGGGTGGATTTTTTGTGTCCTCTTTATGCATCCATTACTATCCATTATGCATTTTGCAACACTTTCATATTGATTAATTAAATTAATTTGTCTATAAATCTTATTACGGCCAAAGCTAAGAGAGCGTATATAATCCATCTTATTGCACTTTTTCCAGTAGTTTCTTTGTTCATTTTTCATATCTCCTTTACATTACATTATTAGTAATTATTACAAATAATTATAACCTTTAAGAGTACATCATACAAACCTAAGTTCCATCCTAGGATGATCGATTGAGTTTTAAGTTAACAGTATTGTAGAAAAATCACTTAAAGGTTATTCAATCGTGACTATATACATGCAACATGAAGAGTTAACTTCTCAGTCATCCTGCACACCCTAAGCGCTGCAGCACTTCCTCCCGAGTAATGGCTTGAATGATATCGTTGCGATCCTTGTGAAATACATTGGCAATCACCGTATCTTTCAGCCATTTCCATAAGCGTTCGATCGGGTTCAGCTGTGGCGAATAGGGAGGAAGGTAAATAAAGTGAAAACACTGYCCTTCTTCCCGCAAAAACTCCTTGACCATTTTGGCATGGTGAATGCGGGCGTTATCCAACACCAARACSATGAGATGGTCTGGATAGCGCTCTTTGAGCATTCTCAAGAAATTCAAGAACGTCGCGGCATTGGCGCGACAGTCGTTTGATGAAGCACCGTTTCGCCATCGTGGATGTTGACCGCGCCAAACMGCGATACGTGGGCATGATGGCCRAACGTCGGCACTTGTTTTTGGCGGCCGACTTCYGACCATGTGGACCGCAAGACAAGGTAAGAGCGGATATGGGTTTCATCGATGTACAGAAGAACGGCATCTTCTGTGTCCTTGGTGATCAAGTTTTTTGATCAGATCCATTTGCTTTTCCAATTGCTTTTGCTCATCCGGGTTCCCTTTCGCCAGTGTGTACGTCGGTCGTGTCCACGACAGCCCTTTGCGGTGCAGGAGTTTTCGCAGCGCTTCGCGGGAAATGGAAACACCGAATTGCTTT
>NZ_PIJG01000138.1:0-1013 GCF_002809955.1 Geobacillus sp. Manikaran-105 | reverse complement strand
GGGTCGGTTTCTTTCGCAAACGGCTCCCGCGAGAGGGAATAAAACGTTTTATACATCCTGTTCGCCCTCCTTCGCCGAAACCGCCGCAAACGGCGACCGGTGGCGCTTCACATAGGCGTTATCCTCCAAACGCACCCGAATGGCTTCCGCCACCCGTTTGCCATCTTCGTACACATAGACGCCTCGTTCGTCATAGCGGAGCTCAATCGATTGCCCAATGAACCGAGGCGGCACTTCGTATAGCTGTTTATTCAGGGTGATCGTGCCATCGGCTTTCACCTTGCGGTGCTCCCGTTTCAGAAAAATCGCGTCCAGCCAATCGATGTCTTCGATCCACACCACTCGTTCCACTTGGGACTGAAACACCTCATGCGGCGTTTTTCCGTCCAGTGAGGCGTGCGGTTTTCGATGATACTCTTCTTCAAGCCACTTCCAAAAACGCTCGTTCAACTCGTCAAGCGATTTCGGCGGATTCAGCTCCAACAGTGGATAAAACCGTGTCTGTACGGTGCGGAAGAACCGTTCGATTTTTCCCTTGCTTTGCGGGTCATACGGCTGAGTGTGGATGAGTGTAATCCCCATCTCGGCGCACGCATACTGCAGCACCTCGGATCGATCAATTTTCCCGTTGTCCGAGTAAATGCGTTTCGGCTTCCCGCAACGAAGCACCGCTTCCTTTGTGACGATCCGCAACCCGTCAAACTTCTCCGAAGGGAAAAATTGGGCATACGGCACCAACCGCGAGCAGTCATCGATATAGGCGATCAAAAACGTTTTCTGGGCTTTCCCATGGACGCGAATCGTGGGTCCATGGGATAAGTCCCCTTGCCATAGCTCATTGATCTCTTCATACGCAAAACGCTTTCGCTCCGGCATCGGCAAGATTTCTTTTCCCACCAGGTTGTGTTTACGCTTTGGGCTCCACCTGGCCATTCACCAACGGAGCGATCAGCCCGTACCGAAACAGCGCGATGTCGTGTCTCATCGATTCATCCATCCGGATCTCCTCCCTG
>NZ_PIJG01000137.1:0-1030 GCF_002809955.1 Geobacillus sp. Manikaran-105 | reverse complement strand
TGGCTCTTCACCACAAAATGTACTTGACAATCAGGTTGTTTTCTGATCAAGGGTACAAAAAATGCGAAATTTCCTGTATGGTAAAGGTGACCAAACCATCAACCATGGAGGAAATTTCGCATGCAATCTCAGTTTATCAAAGATTTGATCACTTTACCAGGCTTTCTTATTCATGGAGAACGAAAAGAGGGRGAACGATGGATTTTTGAACTTTCCCTCCCTYCTCATTGTCYGATCTGCCCGACTTGCTTCGGACGGACAACCAAAATATCATCGAAACGAAAACAATGGATTCATGGCTATACCAATACGGTCGGTTTATTTTGGATTGAACTTCCCATAGAAAGACGGCGTTGCCAAGCCTGTTTTCTGACGTTCACCGTTTCTTATCCGGGACTTCYGTMTCACAGKATCGCGACGGAATCGTTTCAACATTGGGTCGCCCAGTTATGCATCGGAAAAACGATTCAAGAAGTCGCTCGCTTGTTACAACTCGCCTATACGACAGTAGAACGCTGGTTTTATCAATATGCCCCGGCTCTTTTACCAACATCGAATCCTACAGTAGTATGTGTGGATGAATTCGCTTTCCGAAAGGGACATGATTACGGAGTAGCGGTGATGGACAYACAGACTCGGAATGTCCTTTCCATTGCTTCTGGAAAAAATGAAGAAGCCATTGTGGAGGCGCTTCAACCCGTCGCCTCCAAAGTGAAGTATGTTGTCAGCGACTTGGCTCCTGCCATGAGAAAAGCCATTGAAAAGGTATGTCCAAAAGCCATCCATGTTCTTGACCACTTCCATGTGATTCAGTTATTCACCGATGCACTGGAACGTTGTCGCAAATACCTTGCCAAAGGCGGAACCAAACATGGAAGCGTTCGCCGCGTGTGCCGATGGTTAAGCCAACGTCCAGAAAAATTAACAGAAGAAGAGAGACAGGAAGTTCGACAATGGTGCCAAGAAAGTGCTTATTTACGTGATGTCTATCAAGCACTTCAACATTTCCGTTACGTATCCAAAAGCCAAA
>NZ_PIJG01000136.1:0-1129 GCF_002809955.1 Geobacillus sp. Manikaran-105 | reverse complement strand
CGCTGCATATTGTTTTTGAATTTTCGCTTCGTCTGTTGTAAAATGAAAGTGCTCTTGCATGTGAACTCTCCTTTTGAATGTTTGGTAGCACTTTCATTTTAAAGGAGATCCTTCATGCAAGGGCTATTTTTATACTTATCTCATTTTATCTAGCACCACGGGTATATACCGATTATTGAAAAAACACAACCTTGTCGGAAAAGAAATTTTGCCCATGCCGGAGCGAAAACGATTTGCGTATGACCAGATCAATGAGCTTTGGCAAGGGGACTTATCCCATGGACCAACGATTCGAGTCAATGGGAAAGCCCAGAAAACGTTCTTGATCGCCTATATCGATGACTGCTCGCGGTTGGTGCCGTACGTATAGTTTCCCTTCGGAGAAGTTTGACGGGCTGCGGATCGTCACAAAGGAAGCGGTGCTTCGTTGCGGGAAGCCGAAGCGCATTTACTCGGACAACGGGAAAATTTATCGATCCGAGGTGCTGCAGTATGCGTGCGCCGAGATGGGGATTACGCTCATCCACACTCAGCCGTATGACCCGCAAAGCAAGGGAAAAATCGAACGGTTCTTCCGCACCGTACAGACACGATTTTATCCGCTGTTGGAGCTGAATCCGCCGAAGTCGCTTGACGAGTTGAACGAGCGTTTTGGGAAGTGGCTTGAAGAAGAGTATCATCGAAAACCGCACGCCTCGCTGGATGGGAAAACGCCGCATGAGGTGTTTCAGTCTCAGGTGGAACAAGTGGTGTGGATCGAAGACATCGATTGGCTGGATGCGATTTTTCTGAAACGGGAGCACCGCAAGGTGAAAGCCGATGGCACGGTCACTCTGAATAAACAGCTATACGAGGTGCCGCCTCGGTTCATTGGATAATCGATTGAGCTCCGCTATGACGAACGAGGCGTCTATGTGTACGAAGATGGCAAACGGGTGGCGGAGGCCGTTCGGGTGCGTTTGGAAGATAACGCCTATGTCAAGCGCCACCGGTCGCCGTTTGCGGCGATTTCGGCGAAGGAGGGCGAACGGGATGTATAAAACGTTTTATTCCCTCTCGCGGGAGCCGTTTGCGAAAGAAACCGACCCGTCCGAGGCGTATCAAGGGGCGGCGTTTCAAGAAGCGCTGC
>NZ_PIJG01000135.1:0-1148 GCF_002809955.1 Geobacillus sp. Manikaran-105 | reverse complement strand
GAAACACCCGTTCCCATCCCGAACACGGAAGTTAAGCCCTCCAGCGCCGATGGTAGTTGGGGCCAGCGCCCCTGCAAGAGTAGGTCGCTGCTAGGCAATGTTATTCACTTCGCAATAGCTCAGCGACGAGCTTTAGCATCGTTGAATTTACTTTGAATTTACTTTGAGTTGTCCCGACGTATCTGACTCCTTATGAATTGGCTGGCAGAGGAAGGGACACTGATTTTTAGCATGTTGGACTTTTATTTCAAATTGCCTCGACGCATCTCGCTTCCTTGAATTAGTTGGCAGAGGAAGAGGCAACAAGCACATTGAGAAGATGTGCATGACATATAGTTTATTCATCATTCCGCAATAGCTCAGCGGTAGAGCAACCGGCTGTTAACCGGTAGGTCGTAGGTTCGAATCCTACTTGCGGAGCCATTTTTATGCTTCCATAGCTCAGTAGGTAGAGCACTTCCATGGTAAGGAAGAGGTCACCGGTTCGAGCCCGGTTGGAAGCTCCATTTCTCACTGGCCCGTTGGTCAAGTGGTTAAGACACCGCCCTTTCACGGCGGTAACACGGGTTCGAATCCCGTACGGGTCACTTTCGTTCAAATCAACCGCCCTTCGAAGGGCGGTTGATTTGAAAATGTATAGCCACATTGCAACAGTGACATAATAATTACTGGATATCGAATCGTTTCACAGCGTTGGGCTATAGCCAAGCGGTAAGGCAACGGACTTTGACTCCGTGATGCGCTGGTTCGAATCCAGCTAGCCCAGCCATTATTTTTTTGTACATAAAATTTACATGCTATGGGTCATTAGCTCAGCAACGAGCGTTGCATCTTCGAATTTGCTTCGAGTTGCCCCGACGCACTTGACTTCTTCGAATAAGCTTGTAGAGGAAGGGGCAGGTAGAGTGAAATGAAGCTTAGAGTGTTATTGAACCCATGAGCCATTAGCTCAGTAGGTAGAGCAACGAGCATTGCATCATCGAGTTTGCTACGAGTTGTCCCGACGCATTGCGCATCTTCGAATACGCTAGCAGAGGAAGGGACATCACTATCCTAGGGTGTTATCCAACTCATGAGCCATTAGCTCAGTAGGTAGAGCATCTGACTTTTAATCAGAGGGTCGGAGGTTCGAGTCCTCCATGGCTCAC
>NZ_PIJG01000134.1:0-1200 GCF_002809955.1 Geobacillus sp. Manikaran-105 | reverse complement strand
AAACGAACCCACTACGCCTGCTTCGTGGATGACCGGGGGCGCGTGCTTCGCAAGTCGTTCCCGATCTTCCAGTCGAAAGAGGGGTTTCAACAGCTGTATGAAGCGATCCAGGAGGGGAGGAAAGCGTTCGGGAAGTCACAGGTGATCGTCGCCGTGGAGCCGACCGGGCACTACTGGTTGAACCTGGCCTACTTCCTCGAGGAGCACGGGATCCCGTTRGTCATGGTCAACCCGGCGCATGTGTGCCGGTCGAAAGAACTYGATGACAACCTGCCGACGAAACACGACGCCAAAGACGCCCTGGTCATCGCCAGACTGGCGAAAGACGGGCGATTCCTCGTCCCCCGACTGCTGCACGAGATCGAAGCGGATTTGCGCGTCGGGAGCACGCTCAAAGAGAAGCTCCGGAAGGAACAGGCGGCGGTGAAAAACGCGATCATCCGTTGGACGGATCGGTATTTTCCAGAGTTTTGGACCGTGTTTCGCGACCTGGGGAAAACAGCGCTGGCGGTGCTGGAGTGGACGCCGCTTCCGGCCGATATGGCGGATCGGACCGCCGAGGAGCTTCTGGAGGCGTACCGGCAAAGCGACGGGCTGAAATGCCCGCAGAAAGCGAAAATTCAGGCGTTGATCGACGCCGCCAAGGGCTCGATTGGGGTGACGGAAGGGACGACGATGGCCCGGTTTGAGATCGCCGCGCTCGTCCGCCAATACCGCCAGTTCGAGGCCGAAATCGCAGCGTTGGACGCCGAGTTGAAGGCATTGGTTCAAACAACGATGGAGTATCAATGGCTGAAAACGGTCGACGGGTTGGGAGATGCCACGATCATCGATCTGCTGGCGGAGATCGGCAGTTTTGCCCACTATCGGGATCCGCGTCAATTGGTGAAATTGGCGGGCCTGACGCTCAAGGAGAACTCCTCCGGCCAGCGCAAAGGGCAAAAGCACATCTCGAAGCGGGGACGGAAACGGCTGCGCTCGGTGCTGTTTCGGGCGATGATTCCGCTGATTCGGCATAACGAGGCGTTTCGCGAGCTGCATGAGTATTATACGACCCGATCCGTCAACCCGCTGACCGGAAAGCAGTCCATCGTCGCCTTGTGCCGGAAGCTGTTGAATGTGCTGTTTGCGATTTGTACGAAGAAACAAGCCTTTGACGCGGAGCGAATGAAACAGGACGTCTTGTCCCAGGTGCAACGG
>NZ_PIJG01000133.1:0-1207 GCF_002809955.1 Geobacillus sp. Manikaran-105 | reverse complement strand
TTCCTCTCGATTGGAAATCCGGGATGGCCGCTGCTTTGTTTGAGTATGCCCAAATTTATGGAAGGCGTATGTATAATTTTGGATAATCAACACTCGTGATAGAGTCCAATAATAAAAGCTAAGCGACAATTTGCTTAGCTTTTTATATTTGTAGAAAATCGTTCTATTTTACGCCTTTCTTTAGGTTTAGCCACGGTTGCTAAGTAAACACCAATCGTAACCAACAATGCTCCAATTGCAATATTAACAGTCATTTTTTCTCCGAGTAACAACCAGTCTAGAAAAATAGCCACAAGAGGAACAAATAATAGGGAAATAGAAGCTACTGTAGTATCAAGCTTTGTTAACACCACATACCAACATGTAAAGCAGAATGAGGATGCAATAACTCCTGTGTATATCAGAATAAAAATACTTATAGGTGTAAACTGTATAGGTTGACCCCACTCCATAAGAATGGCGGCAACTACTACTCCAATGGTTCCGAAAATCATTTGCCAGGTTGATACTATAATTTTATTATGATTGCTAAAATATTTTTTAACAATTACATTTGCCCCAGCCCAAGAAATAGCAGCTAGTAAAAGTAAACATTCACCGAAAATGACACTTTTGTTTTGAATAGTAAAAAATTCAAACCCAATAATGGATAGTAAACCAGAAATACCCAGGACAAGACTAATTACCTTGTAATAGTTTAATGATTCATGAAGAAAGATATATCCGAGGATTCCACTCCATATAGGCATCGAGTAAATCAGTATTGAAGATTTGCTCACATTTACAAACATCATTCCGTAATTGATTAATAAAAACATGGCGGTTGTTTGTAACAAACCCACTATAAAAAGGATAATCCATTCTGTACCTTTTGGTCTAGTGGGCTTTAAAAAAAATAAAACTAATATCATCGCAAATGAAGCAAGTAAAAAGCGTAAAGCCGCAAATGTAAAGGGTCCCATGTAACTTAATCCAATCTTCGTTAGAACCCATCCATAACTCCATAACAAAATAATAGTTACTAATAAAAAGGTGTATAAATACTGACTTGACATCTTTTTCATTTTCCATTACCCCCAAATAAATACAAAAATATCTTTACTGTAGATGAGCAATTTTCATAACAATAATTACCATGTAAAAAGAAACAAACAGGGTACCCCTTATGCCACATGGAGCTGTTTTTTCACGGTATCAATGGGAATAT
>NZ_PIJG01000132.1:0-1208 GCF_002809955.1 Geobacillus sp. Manikaran-105 | reverse complement strand
ATGAGCCAGTAACTCATGTTAAATGTGCCGGCTTAGCTCAATTGGTAGAGCAACTGACTTGTAATCAGTAGGTTGCGGGTTCAAGTCCTGCAGCCGGCATCTTCCATTTTGAAAAAATTCAACTAGCGAAACATGAGCTCAGAAACGAGCGATACATCTTCGAATAGGCTTCGAGTTGCCTCGACACACTTCGCTTCCTCGAATAAGCTGGGAGAGGAAGAGGCAGGTAGAGCTAGGTAGTACCTAGAGTGTTATCCTAACCATGAGCCATTAGCTCAGTAGGTAGAGCATCTGACTTTTAATCAGAGGGTCGGAGGTTCGAGTCCTCCATGGCTCATCGTTTTGCGGAAGTAGTTCAGCGGTAGAACACCACCTTGCCAAGGTGGGGGTCGCGGGTTCGAACCCCGTCTTCCGCTCCACTCGCCCGCCGGGGTGGCGGAATTGGCAGACGCACAGGACTTAAAATCCTGGGGTAGGTAACTACCGTGCCGGTTCGAGTCCGGCCCTCGGCACGTGCGCTCGTAGCTCAATTGGATAGAGCATCTGACTACGGATCAGAAGGTTAGGGGTTCGAATCCTCTCGAGCGCGTTCATCGGGAAGTAGCTCAGCTTGGTAGAGCACACGGTTCGGGTCCGTGAGGTCGCAGGTTCAAATCCTGTCTTCCCGATTTTCCATGGGGCCTTAGCTCAGCTGGGAGAGCGCCTGCTTTGCAAGCAGGAGGTCATCGGTTCGATCCCGATAGGCTCCACCACTAATATTTTGATTTGGCGGTGTAGCTCAGCTGGCTAGAGCGTACGGTTCATACCCGTGAGGTCGGGGGTTCGATCCCCTCCACCGCCACCATTATCGGACCTTTAGCTCAGCTGGTTAGAGCAGACGGCTCATAACCGTCCGGTCGTAGGTTCGAGTCCTACAAGGTCCACCATTGCTAAGTTTCTTTTTGGAGGAGTACCCAAGTGGTTGAAGGGGTCGGTCTTGAAAACCGAGAGGCGCCGCAAGGCGCGCGGGGGTTCGAATCCCTCCTCCTCCGCCATTTAACGGATTTCCGAAAGAAGTCTCCCACCTCAAGGAACGCGAAGGATGTAACCCGGTGAGTGGGAGATGAATATCGGTTGGCGTTAGCCAACGAATAGGATAGAATATGGCTAGAACGGACACCTTCGGAACGAAGGGAAGCGTAAAGGGTTCTTGTGTGTGGCTTACCGTT
>NZ_PIJG01000131.1:0-1236 GCF_002809955.1 Geobacillus sp. Manikaran-105 | reverse complement strand
AAAACTGAAAAAGGATGTAAGGGATTTTGTCGAAAAATATTTTTTGGACACCCCTGAGGGGCCGAAAAGCCTTGATAAATCAACATTTCTAGAGGGAGGGATGATTGATATGTCTGGACATTGCAGTAAAGAAGAACTTAGGCAATATATCGACCGAATGATGCACGAAATTATAAATGTTAAATCGAAATATCAGCTATGGTGTCGGATTCAAGAAAGGAGAAAAGATCGTCTAGAGGCTATGAACATTGCTCCCAGTTTTTTTACTCTCACTTTTCACTCTCTTTTTAATGATGTAATTATTACTCTAGCGAAATTATATGATCGTAAAGCTCAAGCAGGAAGTATACACAAATTTCTTAATATAGCTTCTCAAAATATTCAATTTTTTGATTACAAAGATGATCCTAGTGATAAGCTGCTTGTTACACAAGAAAAGATTGAGGAATATAGAGCAGGTATTGAAGACAAAAATAAAATTATTAATCATTTATTTACCTGGCGTGATAAAGTATTTGCTCACAACGATAAAAAATATTTTTTTGATCGTAACCAGCTGCTAGTTGATGCAGAACTGACGACTCAAAATATTAATGATTTAATCGAATATGTAAGAGAAACCATTAATACATTTTCAATTGCATTGGACGGTAAAGCTTGGTATCCAGAATCATCAAATGTGATGGATGTAGACAAAGTTCTTGATATTCTCCATGATTATCAGAAAAACGTCATCGATAAAATTTCATTTACTACTCGATAAATGTGTCGGTCAATCATGATGTATTGCTAACGGTGATTCGTAAAATCTCCATTTTCGTAAGAGGTCTCTCCTCTTCCACAGAGTGGATGATTAATGCATAGGTTTTTGGTTTGATAATAAAATTAAAAAAATTTAATGGATGTAAATAAACAGTATTTCCCTAGATAAAAACATACACTAAAAAAAGAAATAACCGTCCCCCTCGACTAAAGGTATGACAGTTATTTCCTTGTTAAAGCCTCATATCTTTAAGGTCAGCCGCTCTTCTTGCAGAGTATAGTTGTAAGAACCGGGTGTTTGCGGCACTCGGTCTTTTTTATTGTTATGTTTTTCTTAACAATATTATACACAGGAAAAAGGAGGGTGTTCAAATTTTGTAACTATTCAGTCACATCATAAAGTGAGCTGAATATTTTTTGCTTTTCCTGTCTATGATGTGAATATTGATAGACAAGGAGGTGAATCACATGTTG